>JBDOMX010000776.1:0-3589 GCA_039831615.1 Planctomycetaceae bacterium | reverse complement strand
GACCGGCATTGGCGATTCCGGCACCGGGCAACATCATGCCCTGCTGTCGAAGGAACATGCCGGTTTGCGTGACCTCGGCAACCGTGTAAACAACAAACGTCAGCAGGACGATGGCTCCGAAAACCCGGAGCAGGTACGTGCGGCGGCGCTGAGCCAGTTCCGTCAGCTCGCGGCGAAACAACGGAAGTTCAATGGGCAACCACATCACCATCAGGCCGTTTTCCCTTCAGTCAGCTTCATAAAGGCGGTTTCCATGTCCATGGCTTCCGGCTGATACATCGAGATTCTGGTTTTTTCGTCGACCAGCGCCTGATGCAGATCGACGACCGACATTTGATCTTCGTGCAGGCGAATGGCCCAGCGGTCGACCTGTTGTTCGACCGATTCCACACCCGGAATCTGTTCGATCCGCTGTTGCAGGTCTTCCGCCGGCAAGTCAAATCTCACATGGATCACGCGCATGAGCTGCAGCTTCCGGAAGATGTCTTCCAGCGAACCTTCGGCCACCATTTCGCCAGCTTCAATGATGCCGATGCGTGTACACAGCTGGCTGAGTTCATGCAGGATATGACTGCTGATCAGGATCGTCTTGCCCATTTCCTTGAGGGCCACCAAAAGTTCACGGACTTCGATTCGCGCGCGAGGATCCAGACCACTCGCCGGCTCGTCCAGCAACAGCAGCTCCGGATCGTGCAGCAGCACGCGCGCCAGTGCCAGGCGCTGCTTCATGCCGCGCGAGAGCCCATCGACCGCAGCATCTGCTTTGTGCGTGAGGTCGGTGAGTGCCAGCACATCATCAATGATGCTGCGGCGACGTCGGGATGGCAGTTTGTAGGCCGCCGCGAAAAAGTGCAGATACTCCAGTGCGGTGAGGTCTTCATACACGCCGAAAAAATCGGGCATGTAGCCGATCTTCTCGCGAACCTTGTGAGGCTGACTGAGCACATCCAGACCGCTGACGAGCGCTAAACCCCGATACTTCGGCTGCAGTGTCGCCAGCACCCGAATGGTGGTCGATTTGCCGGCTCCGTTGGGACCAATGAAACCAAAGACTTCACCTTTCGGAATATCGATGGAGATGCCTTTGACCGCTTCGAATTTGCCGTAGTTCACGCGCAGTTCGCGAATTTGCACGGCCATCGGTTCAGTCGGCGAATCCGTTGGCAACGCGGCCGTGGGGGTTGCAATCGTGGACATGGCGTTTCTGTTGTTGGGGCCCGTCAGCCCGAATTATTCATGTAGGCCGGACCGCAGGTCGCGAGCGTTGCCGGAACGGCGCAAACCCCACGAATGGCAAATCGCAGAGTGCGCGCACGAATCTTAACAACATGGCGACCGAAGTTCCGGCACAGTAAGGGTTTGCTTGGTCCGGCCTGCGATTGGAATGAATAATCCGGGTTAGCCGCAGGCAGGCTTCTCCGAGATGTGATCGTTCCCCCCTGCGACACAGACTCGTCAGAGGCGATCATTCAAATTCAACACGGGTTGTTTGCTGCGACGGATCGACCGCGGAGAAATCGCTGGCAGGCTCGACTCATTTTTCCGCCTCCGTCACACAATAGAGTTTCCGTATCAGGTGATATTCATCATCAGACTCCAAAAGAATCAACAGCAACCATTGATCCGGATTGCTGTGGTCCAGCAATGGGATGTCCTCCATGTGCGCCGCCCCTCCTGGTGAAACCTGAGAAACGTATCGAAACATGCCCTGCAGGGGAGCTCGCGAGCCCGCAGCCATTGCCTGCTGCACCCCAACTGGTCTCAATTGATTGACGTAGTCATAGGACTGAAGCTGCAAGTACTCGGGGTTTTGGTTGAATTGCGGCACTCCCCCCAGGACAGCATGCCTGGCCGTTCCATGCATCACGGCGGCACTCACGCAGCGAATGTCATGATGACTGGCCAGCGCCTTCCGAAGTCTTTGGCGCCCTTCCTGTGTGGTGATCAGACCAACATCAGTCCAGTCGAACGAAAGGTCGGGGATCGGGTCGGGGGACAGTGTCAGTGTTCGAATGATTTCCGGTGACCACTGTTCGAGTTTGCGATTTGCGGTATATTCGTGAGGGAATCGACCAGTGATGCTCAGCTGCTCCGATTTCACCGAAGAGATTAACCCGCCCTGAATGGTGGTGGCGGAATCTCGACGGGTACCGACAAACTGCAGGTCGACGGCAGACGAGCGAACCGGCCGCCCACTGTCCACCACATCGGTCACCGTGAATCGGCCGCCCGTTTCGTTGGACCCGAGGTAATCATGGGCCACAGCAACCATCAGCAGCGTGAACACCAGCGTGACCAGCGGAAACAAAACCCACGTGTATTTGCGAATGCGAAGCCAGCCCAGGACAAAGTAATCCACGGGGCCAATCGCCAGCACATAGGCCACCAATAGCCCTACAATCACGCTCGTTGGAACCATACGGACATCGGCTGGCATGAGGATCGTCCGGCAAAGCTGACCGAAGGCACTTTCCCGGGGCTTGATTGATCCCTCAGTCTGCCAGTTGCCATACGGGTCAGTGTAACCGGCCTGGGCATAGGTCCCGTACGTGGTCTCATCGCCGTGTTCCGGCGGGGCAGACAGAACCGAAAGTCGCCGCCGATGAGCCTCTGCAAATTTCTCGCCTGATTTCGGATACGTGGAACCTCGGGCCTTCCAAAGAAATCCGCGAATCCAGGCACCGTCATCCTCAGAAATGTCGGTCGTGGGATCGAGTCCATGAGGAATCAGGACGCAGCGACCCAGCCCCTTATAAGCCGCACAGATGGCGACGTCACCGGAGACGAAAGTGACCTTTCCTTCGTCGGTCAGCAGCAGACGAGGACCATACCCGGGAAGGACTTTGTGAAGGAATTCCAGGTGCCGGTTTGCCAGCCCCTGATCGGTCGGCGCCACACACAGACTGCCCCCCGCTTCGGTCCAGCTCACCAACGCCGCCAGTTGCAACGGTTCCAGCCGGTTCAGTGAACCTTCTGTCAACAAAACGATGTCGTAGCTGCACAATGCGAGTGGGTCGTCCGGTAAGGAACGGCTGTCACGTGCTGCCGGAAAGTAGGTCAGACTGGCCTGTGTATCATCGGGAACAAGTGACTCCGGCGACAGCAGTTCATGCAGAGCATGACGACTTCTGGACATACGCGAGGGATCCGGTCGGCCGGATGTCGAACACACAAGCACGCAGCGTTTTCTGAAATCGTTGCTGATCACACTGAATGTGTCCGGCGGATCCACGAACTCTGTACTGGACGACAAAGGAATGCGCTCGTTTCCGGTTTCGAACCAGGCTTCAATATCGAAACTATTGCTGGCGGCGTCCGCCAGTGGAGGCAAAAGCATATTGAAAATGCCATCCGACCCCTGCAGCACCACACCGTCGTACCGCACGGTGGTCAGCAGCAGTCCGTTGAACCGGGCACCATCGAAGATCCTCAGCAGCAGGTCTCCTTCCAGCAGTTGTTCCCGATTGTATTCCAGCTTGACTCGAATCCCGATCGGCCCACCGGTTCGGGAACGCAGCGAAAGGGATTCCATTTTCATGCGGACGACCGGCTGGTCCACGGCTCCCGCCGAAGTACACGACCAAATCAC
>JBDOMX010000722.1:0-3599 GCA_039831615.1 Planctomycetaceae bacterium | reverse complement strand
TTCCGGCTCAGCTGATCGTCAAGAAAGGGGGCGGCCACGCCTGGCTGACGATCCACGAGGACGTGCAGGTCATGGCCAACTGGTTCGACGACCAACTCAGCGCGACAAAGACCGCTGCGACGTCGGTGCCTCCCGCCGCCGGGAAGTGAATACCGGTCTGTCGTACCACGCCGCCCACCACGCAGGGGCGTGGCCTTGGGCGGCGGCACCGGCATGGCGTTTGTCGCCATTTTTTGGCGAGGCCCAGCGGGTGTACTTGTTTTCCAGTCTCAAAGGCACGTGGCGTCTGTTCCAGGTTGAGTTCGAAGATGTCGTCAATCTCATCAGTCGACACGAATCACGAATCGACGCCGTTTTTGACACACGTTTGATGGCACCACTTTGATCGCTGTCTAATGACTGGCGTGTTCGAACTATCGGGGCCGGTCTGGTCGTGGTGCAGCAGTCCAAAACAGGAAAACACCATTCGCTGAATCTGACCGGCTGTCGGTGCCACACATGTTCTGAGTCACTCGCAAGCAACAGACCCGGTTTCCGAATCGATCAGTTGCACCACGAAGCCCGAACATGAACGCTCATCTTGAGCGGTTTTTTGGATCGCTAAAATCTGAGTGTCTGGACAGGCTGATTCTTTTTGGGAAACGGGCGACACGCATCGCAGTCCGACAGTACCTTGTCCGTTATCACACTGCGCGCAGTGACCAAGGCCTGTGGCGTGCTCCTCAAAATCCGATTCAGTTGGTAAGATCGGATTTTGAGGAGTGGAGCGTCGGCGAACACGTGTTTCGTTCGGTTGACCGTGCTGGCTTTCACCACCACATCACGCGTTTCGGCCTGGTCGTTCGTTCTACATACTCCTTTGCCAGCTGCATCGTCAACGAGGCAACCTTCAGCAACTCATTCGAATCAGATGAAGTGCTCATGGCGACTGTTGTAGCGCCAGCAGATCCAAATATCCGGGTCGCTTTTCAACAGGGCACAGTCGTGTCAGAACCCAGCCGCAGACACTAGCCAGGGGCACTGGGCAACTCAAAGCTTAAACATTCATTAGCCTGAGCCGAGCGCCTTCGGTTCGAGACTCGTGACCCTCCAGGTTCTGAAACGACCTGTCGACGTGTTGCGAGGGCTATGCCTGTTCACGGAATTCCGAAACGTATTCGCCCCGACAAAGGCGAGGAGCGCACCGCGGCGAACCCTCGCGCGTGGCTCGATGACCTGGGTGCTGGCCCCTTGTCTATTTCGCCACGCAGCCCGTGGATAAACGGTTCCACCAATTCGCTAAGGAGATGAGTTCTCAGCTGCAAAGTCTTTGATGATGTTGCACGCGCTCAGGCACCGGGAACAGCCTGGCGCGTTGCTTACAACGAATGGCGTCCTCACAGTTCGCCGGGTACTGGATACTCCGGAAGAGTTCTCGAAGACGTGTGGTGGCTTCCATTGCGGCTTCGGCGACACTCAGCATCCATTTCAGCAACAGAAATCCAGTTTCCCCTGACCGTAATTCAAGCCGAAACTCACATCATCGTCTTCATGTGCTCGACCTGGTCCGACATCTCTTTCACGACGGCTCTGATTTTCTCCACCGACCCGTCCGAAGACTTCCAGATCTCATCGATCTGATCGGTCTGATCCAACAGCTTCCGTGCCTCGGCTTCCAGTGGCGTCCCCTTCACCTCCTCATTCTTTAAGAAAAAGTGGATGGCGCCCGTCAGTTGGTCCTCAATCGGGTATTCCCGCGCTTTGTAGTTCTCACGACTGACCATCTGACTAAGCATTTCAACTTCCGTTATCGTCTGGTTAAACGCGCCATAGTGGCTTCGTGCGTCCATGGTTTGTTTACTTTCACCACAACCCACCAGCAAAAAGACGGTACACAAGGCACCCGCCCCACGAAGCCCGTTGATCATCCTTCTATCCCCGTTTTTATGTCGCGAAATCGAATCACGCCGCCACGGTCTCTGCGGTACACGATGATCTGATCTCTGCGGTACACCATGATCCGGGCCGATTCTCATGATCGATCCCTGTGCCTCGGTGCGGTCCGCTTGAAGTGTGTTAGAAAACAGCAGCACAGACATGCAAATCTGCGAGCGGCGAACTTTTAAAGTGAAAAACTTCCGGCTGCTTTCGCAACCGGAAGCACTGATGCATCTAACTCGCAGTTCTTCCCGACCGCTGTTGCAGCCGGGAAGAACCAAACTCCTGCACCCTAAAAATCCCTACCATTCGCCCTGAACTTCACCACCGGCTCGAGTGCCGGCCGCTGCCCAGACGTTCAAGTCGATACTGTCACCCACGCCTTTCACACTGCCGTCCGCCAGGCAGACGAGTACGGTCCCTGTGTGGAGACTTCGAGCAGACATAATCGCAGGTTCGTGAGGACTATCCGGAATTGATCCGGCCCCGCAGTCAGGTAGCGGCGAATTCGGACCGTAAACGTGGTTGTACGCTCCATGCTGGAAACTGGAGTAGTACCACGCAGGGTCATCGCCGCTCGTGATGCCAAAATCAGCCCTGTATTTAGTCGGATCATCATACACGGCTGACGCTGCGGCACACTTGGCAACAAGATCCGCAGTGGTGTTCAACCCTGCGGTTGACCCATCGCTTTTCTGGATAATACCGGCTTTACCCAGGTAGTTCCCAATGTAGGTCGAAGCATTTTGGTTGTTGCCGATAGTGCGTTCAGCGTACAGAGCAGTGTTTGAGGTGCCATCCGTGATTTTCCCGATGGATATGCCGCCATTATCTATGAACACCCCACCCTGTGCACCATCCATCTCACCCCCAACACGTGTTGACCAGACTGGGTCTATTGTCAGGTCGTCACCGAAGTGTCGACCGCCAGCGACAACAACGCCCCAGTTGGCACGGTAGCTGTTCGTATTAACACCGGACTGATGGTTAGGATCGGAAGGGCACATGAACCCGGGGATAGTAGTCGTAGTAATAAAACCGTTGACCGGGCAACTCCCATCACTGATTCGTACGCGCGTTAGATTGTGATCGATCGCATTGTAAACGTTGCCCTGATCAATATATGGCAGAGCGTGATACAGTGGCGAGACCCAGCCATACCAGCAGCTAGGATACCCCGGTGTAGACTGGCCCTTCCCTGGAGCCATCCGTCCGGGAGGAAATTGTAAATGGACATCATGATAGTTGTGCATTGCCAACCCGATCTGCTTCAGGTTGTTCCGACACTGCGTACGGCGTGCGGCTTCGCGCGCCTGCTGGACCGCCGGCAACAGCAAAGAAATCAGAATTGCGATGATGGCAATCACCACCAGCAACTCGATCAACGTAAAACCACGTCTCTTGAATTTCATACTCGACTTCTCCTTTGAAATGACGAGGCCCGATAAAATGACGAGGCCTGATTGAGAGAGAACACATAATAAGAAGTACTACATGTTACGTTAAATCAATTTACCTGAGCTCAGCGATACGTTCAACGTTCCCCAACTGGATAAATTCAAGAATTTCCGAGAAACTCAAACGTACAGATTGCCCGTTCCACCAATGTATTTGCGTTAGCCCAACTTCCCCAACAAGTCTGCGGCGTGCAGTGTTTTCCGGGGTTTGGGGTGTGATTCTCT
>JBDOMX010000821.1:2524-3609 GCA_039831615.1 Planctomycetaceae bacterium | reverse complement strand
AAAGTCGTGGCGGGTACTGGCTCGCGGGGGCAATGGATCATGGGCTCTGACGCTGCCGCCGCGGCCACGAGTCAGCGTAATACGCTGTAGAACGACGAATTGGATGATCGTGTTGGTGTTTGCGGGGATGTGTTGTCCGACCGCCGCCGTTGCTCAGACAACGGAATACGCGATTCACATTGATCTGGACAGCGACGGCCGGATTCAGGTCGATGCCGTCGACTTTCCGCCGGCAGATGATTTGAAATCACGGCCCGGACTGCTTATCTGGACCGAAAACGGGCTGGATCGATGGCAGGTGTTCCCGGCGGCGATCGCACCTCAATCGCCTCCACAGCAGCCCCGGCTGGTCGCGCAGCTGAGTTCGGTGAGCCGCGGTGACACGGTTGCCGCGCCCGAAGTGATCTCTCTGATGACGGTCCAGCTGGACCAACTCATCGGCGCAGAGGTCCTTCGAGGAGTGGGCGCGGGAGGAATCTTCACGCCGGCCAACGACATGATGCATCTCAACGGCAGTATCACCGTTCGTCGTCTGCCTGCTGAGAACGGCGAAGAGTATCCTGAAAGTGAATTGGTTCTGCGGCCGGAGGGCGGTGAACCGATCCGAGTGTCGTTTCCAAAGGGCCGGTCCAAACTGAAATGGACTGAAATTCAGGACCTTCCCACGTCATGGCAGGATGGGCTTCCACCGGGTGAGTATTCGCTGTCGTACGCCGACGGTGGCGATCCGGTGATCTTTGGGATTGAGGAAGAGAAGTACCGTCACGCAGCGTTACACCATGCCGACCAACTGCGAAAGGTGACCGGAGAGGCGACGCCGACCTGGCTGCAGCTGACGGTGGAGTCATTGCTGAATGCAAAGGACGGAGACGGACTTCCCGCGCCGTACCACGCCGATGCATACGACTTACTGGAGGACGTACCAACAGAGACGCTGCCGATTCACCTTCGCGACGTGAGAGAACAACTGCTTGCGCAGCTTCGAGGCGACCGTGTCGAGGGGTCGGACCGTGACATTCGCAACGCGACCGGGATCCCCGCGATCGACCTCGCCAGAAAACTCGTGGAGCGTGGACGCTGGATTG
>JBDOMX010000821.1:0-2514 GCA_039831615.1 Planctomycetaceae bacterium | reverse complement strand
TGGATTGAGGCCCAAAAAATCCTGCAATCTAAAGAGTCTCAGGAGACGCCTCGCGCTCAGGCTCTGGCTCGACTCTACGAAGCCGTGATTCTCGCCGAGTCGGGACAGGCCACCGGCGAGGCGGCCTACACAGCATTCATGCAGTCGCTTGAGCTCATGGAGGATTCGCCACCTGCAGACGCGTTTCGCGCCCACAATAACTTTGCAAGTTTCCTGCTCACTCGGTCGCAGGATCAGGCGTACGACCATGCATTCCAGATTGCCAGCGGAGTTCCGAATCCCCTGTTCACCGGATTGAACGACTGGCACCTGTCGCGCGTTCATTTCAATCAGGCACTCGAGCTGGCCAATACACTCGAGCCGCACCAGTCAGCAGCCGTTCGTACTAATATCGCCAGACAATACTCGCTGTTGGCGGACTTCATTCGGCTGCTGAATTCGGTGTTTCCGCAGGATCGGCAGTTCCTGGCCGGGGAGGCAGCTGCCACGGCTGAGTCCACACGCATTGCACGAGATGTGGCCGACGGAGATGACAGTCAGGTGGACGCCGCCACTCGGGCTGTTGCCTTTGAAATGCTGGCTCGCATTGCTCATCGTGGCCGGGCCGGTGAAGACTGTCGTCTGCACGCGCGTCGTGCGCTGCTGGCGCACCTCAACCTCGGGTCGCTGGCGGGAGCGGAGAGTGCACATCGATTGATCGGACTCTCGCTGCTGCGGGACGCCGAGGACGGAGTTGCTACTGCCGACTCGTTGAGTCCGGCTGACGATGCGCTCAAACATTTCATGGTGGCGCACGTGTTGGCCGAGTCACTCCGTGAGCGGTTTCCTGTCGACGAGTCCGGTTTGTCGCGAGCCGGCTTTTTTGCACGTCGCGCCTATGTGAATGAGCAGATTATCGAATTGCTGATCTCTCGCAACGAGTTTGCTGAGGCACTTGCCTACGCTGAAGGCGCGAAAGCGAGGTCGTTTCAGGATTTTCTGGCACTGCGCGGAGGCGTCGGCGTCAATGAATCGGGCCAGCTGCGATCGTTGCCTGATCTGCTCGCCGATTGGCCGCAGAATACCGCAGCGCTGGAGTATTTTCTCGGGACAGAATGGGCGTGGGTCTTCGTTATTGACACCGCAGGTCGTGTCACGGCTCAGCTGATTGCCGATGCAGACGGTCGGCCGGTGCCATCCCGTGAACTGGTGACACGCGTCCAGCAGTTTCTGGGCGAAACCCGTGGTCAGGCAAGCAAGATGATGCGGCAACATGCTGCCGGTGCTGGATTCGACAAGTCCTGGCAGGACCGACTGCATGAGTTCTACAATCAGTTGATTCCGTTGCCGGCACGTTCCAAACTGGACGGAGCAGAACTGGTGCAGATCGTACCGCACCATATTCTGCACTATTTTCCGTTCGCGGCGCTCGTCACCGAACTTGACACGCAGGAACGCATCTCAATTGAAATGCCTCAGCCGCGATTTCTGATCGATGAGCCTTACGATCTCTGTTTCGCGCCGTCACTGGCGGCCTGGAAGTCACTCAGGGAAGCGTCCCATGAGCCGGTGACCAATGTCAATGTGATTGGAATCTCTGAATTTGACACTGAGCCGACCTTGCCGGGAGTGGAAAAGGATCTGGAGAACTTTCGCACGACATTTCACGACCATCCGTTAAAAACCCTCGTCGGCCGCGACGCGGATGAATCAAACGTGACGCGATTTCTCGAACACCCAGGTCTGTTGTTTGTGGCAACTCACGGACTGAACGTGGCCGATCAGCCCCTGTCCAGTTTTCTCCTGTGTCATGCGACCGACGACACCGACGGGCGACTGACGGCAGCTGAGATCCTGCAACACAGGATCGCCGCAAAACTCGTCGTCATGAGTGCCTGCTACTCAGGTCTGGCCGACCGAAGTCCACTACCGGGCGACGATCTGTTTGGACTTCAGCGAGCACTGCTGCAGTCCGGCGCGGCGAGCGTCGTGTCCGGCCTGTGGGATGTCTACGATGAAACCGGAGCTCAGTTGATGCACGTTTTTTTCAAACGGCTCAAAGCTGGAGATCAGGTTCCCACGGCGCTGGCGAATGCGCAGCGCGAATTCCTCAGCAATCGCCGGAAAGAAGGTTCATTTGATCCCTGGATGCACCCCTATTTCTGGGCTGTCTATAAGGCAACTGGCAGTGACTTAACGCGGGTTGGTTCCGGAAAATGATGCTGCGCGACCGGGGCTGCAGTGGGAGTCACCACGGACGAATCGCCATTTCGAGGCAACCTGCCGTTGCGGTCGAAACATCGCGGTATCTCCCGGTCAGGAGGACATCCGCAGCAGTTGAGAATGTTCTGCTCGCCAGGAGGATGTCGGAGATCCTGAACCGAGTCAGATTGACCCTGACCAATTGTCTGTGCCAGCATCAACGACGGCTTGAGGTGATCTCATGGATAAAACATGGTCCGGATGGACGAAACGAAACCCGAAGAAGTCAGTCCTGATCGTGGGACTGGTGGCTTTCGTGTGCCTCAACGGTGT
>JBDOMX010000253.1:0-3615 GCA_039831615.1 Planctomycetaceae bacterium | reverse complement strand
GGCCGCTTACAAGGTCGGATCGGCACTTCTCAAGGTCAACGCCGACGGGAAATCTTTTGAGGAAGTCTGGCGAGATCAACGCAATCTGCTCACGCACTGGTCGACCGCAATTCATGTCGACGGCTTCGTCTATGGATTCAGCGGACGACACGAGAATGAAGGCGAACTCCGCTGCATCCGAGTCAGCGATGGTGAGGTCGTTTGGAAGACCAGCGGCTTCAGCGGCGATCTGAAGATGTTTAGACGAAACCCAAACACCAAACGAATCGAAAATGTTGAAACCGGGGAAACCGTTCCCTTTCCGTACTTCGGCCGCGGTTCGCTGATCCACATTGATGGTCAGTTTCTCGTGCTGGGCGAACGCGGCACACTCGCCATTGTCGATGTCGACCCCCACGAGTTTCACGAACGCGGCCGGTTTTCCATGCCGGAGATTCACTATCCGGCATGGGCCGCACCAGTTGTTTCCAACGGAAAGTTGTACCTTCGCAGCGAAGACTGGCTGGTCTGTCTGGACCTGCAGCCGCGACGAAAGTCAGCTGCTTCCTCCTCAGCAACCACCGATTAACCACTATCCAGGGAGATTGATTGTTATGAAATTTCGCTCTTGTCTGCTCGTCGTGCAGGCGCTTGCCCTCAGCTGCTTTTCTGCATCGATCGCCAGCGCCGACGATGAATGGCAAAGTTTGTTTGATGGTCAAACACTGGATGGCTGGGATGGAGATCAGACGCTGTGGTCAGTCGAAGATGGAGCGATCACTGGCAAAAAGCCAGCCGACAGAAAGCTGGAACACAACAGCTTTATCATCTGGCGAGGTGGCGAAGTCGACAATTTTGAGCTGGAGCTTGAATACCGTATCGTCGGCGGCAACTCGGGCATCCAGTACCGTAGCTTTGAGGTTCCGGACAAGAAGTGGGCCATCGGCGGATATCAGGCCGATTTTGAGGCGGGCGACACGTACTCAGGGATCCTTTATGGTGAACAATTCCGAGGAATCCTGGCAGAGCGAGGCCAGCTCACAGAATTGACCCGGCGCGACGACAAGTTCGTCAAAACCGTCGTGCAGCAGTTCGCCGATACTGAGGAACTGCAGGAAGAGATTCTCAAAGAGGACTGGAACAGCTATCGCATTGAAGCCAGTGGACACCGCTTCAAACACTTCATCAATGGCAATAAGACGATCGAATGCGTCGACAACGATCTGGAACAGCGTCGAGCGTCCGGCCTGTTGGCCTTTCAGATCCACCGCGGCCCTGAGATGACCGTACAGTTCCGCAACATTCGCCTCAAGAAACTTCCGAAAACAAAACGTGTCGCCATGATCTCCGGCAAACCGAGCCATGGCTTTGGAGCTCATGAACACCGTGCCGGCTGCATCCTGCTGGCTGAAGCGCTGAACAACAGTGGTCTCGACATTGAAGCAAATGTCTATCCCGGTGGCTGGCCAGCCGACGACAGTGTGCTGGACTATGCCGACGCGATCGTCATCTACGCGGACGGCGGTACGCGTCATCCTTTCAACCAACATCTGGAGCGGCTGCGAAAGATTCAAAATCGAGGCGTCGGACTGACCTGCATCCATTATGGGGTCGAGGTGCCTCAGGGTGACTCAGGAGATGCGTTTCGAGGCTGGATTGGCGGTTACTTCGAAAAGAACTGGTCGGTGAATCCTCACTGGACCGCCAACTTCGACGGTTTGCCGAATCATCCCATCACACGCGGCGTGAATCCGTTTCGTATCAATGATGAGTGGTATTACCACATGAGATTTGTAAATGAACTGGCCGGGGTCACGCCCATTCTTTCTGATCTTCCCCCGGCCGACTCGCTCAGCCGCGATGACGGACCGCACAGTAACAACCAGCACGTGCGAGCTGCCGTCCTGGAACGCAAAGAAACACAGCACGTGGCGTGGGCCAACGAGCGTGCGGACGGGGGCCGCGGATTCGGTTTTACCGGAGGCCATTTTCACTGGAACTGGGGCAACTCTGATTTTCGCACCCTGGTCCTGAACGCCATCGCCTGGACAGCTCACGCCGACGTTCCCGCAGACGGAATTCCGTCAAGAGACCTGTCGATTGATGACCTGGTGGCTAATCAGGACTATCCGGTACCCGACGAATTCAACAGGGCCCGCATCGAAGCCCTGTTGCAGGAATGGAACGGAACGTAGGCAAAGCTTTCGATCCATCAACAGAGTCGAAAACATGCCTGTGCCCACGATCAATTACCTGACAGGTGTCCATTTTGGGGTGGGCAGTTGTGGCTTATTGCCGGAAGTACTGAATGACCTCGGCGTAAATCGCCCGTTGATGGTCACCGATCGAGGCCTGCTGGACCTGGGGTTCGTCGAGCGCCCTGGTGTCGAACCGGCAGCGATCTTTTCCGATGTCCAGACGAACCCGGATGAAGAGAGTGCGCTTGCCGGTGTCCATCTGTACCGCGAACATGACTGCGACGGCGTGGTGGCTTTGGGCGGTGGTTCGCCAATCGATTGCGCCAAATGTATCGCGCTGCTGGTGACTCATCCCGAGCCGCTGGAACAGTATGCCATGATTCGCGGAGGTGTCGGGCGTATCACGCCGGACAAGCCACCCGTGGTCGCCATTCCAACGACCGCCGGGACGGGCAGCGAGGTGGGACGCGCAGCACTCATGACAATGCGGAGCGGAGCGAAGCTGGCCGTGATTGGTGCGCAGATGATTCCGGACGTGGCGATTTGTGACCCATCACTCACTTCTGATCTGCCTCCCCTGCTGACAGCCGCCACGGGGGTCGACGCGATCTCGCACTGCGTTGAAACGTATTGCAGCCCAAAATTCAACCCCGTGGCAGACGCCATCGCACTCGACGGTCTCCAGCGCGCATGGCGGAATCTGCCGACCGCGGTTCAGCGCGGGAGCGACATCGCGGCACGTGGCGAAATGATGATGGCGGCGTTACAGGGCGGCCTGACCTTCCAAAAAGGACTCGGCTTGATTCACAGTTTGAGTCATCCGTTGGGCGCTCTGAAGCACCTCCGTCTTCACCATGGCATGCTCAATGCAGTTTTCCTGCCACATGTGTTGCGTTTCAATACCGACACCTGCCCTGACAAGGTGCGACGTATGGCAGAAGTCATCGGTGTCGGAGCGGACGTGGATTCCCTCATCCGGGCCTGCAACGAGCTCATTCAGGCGATCGGACTGCCAACTCGCCTGCGCGACATGGGTGTCCAACCGGAGGATTTCGAAGGGATTCCCGCAGCCGCCGTGGCGGATCACTCAACTCCGACAAATCCATGCAAAGTGACCGCGGGCGACTGTCTGATGCTGCTCGAAGCCGCGTTTTGAGTTTCTTCTCGACTCTTACACTGGTCGAGCATCGAATCCAATGGCTGACTCCACAATAGCACCAGCTGCCAGGAGTGTCATATCCTGACCGGTCCGACTCAGCAATTGAATCCCGAGCGGGAGTCCATCGTGGTTCAGCTGTGCCGGCAGCGTCAGTGCCGGCACTCGCGTGTGGGGTCGAGTCCTCGAGGTGCGCATCCGCGGTGTCGTCGCCTTCGATGGGGATGAGGCGCTCGCCGGAGCTGGCAGCGGGGAGCACCTCAGATCATGATGCTGGGCCTC
>JBDOMX010000920.1:0-3620 GCA_039831615.1 Planctomycetaceae bacterium | reverse complement strand
GAACACACAGACGTGGGCTAATGCTGCCCGAATCGGCATGAGTGGCCACAGCTACGGAGGCTTCCTGACGAGTTATCTCATGACTCACAGCGACTGTCTCGCTGCGGGCATAGCGGGGTCACCAGTCACCGACTGGGCCAACTATGACTCCATCTACACCGAACGCTACATGGGAACACCCCAGGAAAACCCGAATGGATACCGCAATTCATCAGTCGTCGCCGCAGCATCGCATCTGCATGGTCGACTGTTGCTGGTGCACGGCTTGCGAGATGACAACGTACATCCTGCCAATACGTTTCAGCTGGTGCGAGCTCTGCAGGAGGCGAATAAACAGTTCGACCTGATGATCTATCCGCGTGCACGCCACGGCATCCATGACCAGCACTACCGCCGGCTGCAGTACGACTTCATCCTGCAGTCGCTGGGAATCGTGTCTCCACAGCCGTAGTTCGGTTTCTGAAAATCCCACCGACCGTCAGGACCATTCCGCGGTGGGGTCAGGGTCAGAATGCCAAACCGTTCGCTTCGTAGACGAGTGTCTGCAGTCGCAGACGGACGATTTCCACCTTCTTCTCCACACGTTCCAGCATCTGGTTCCGCAGCGTCTGGATTCGATTTTCCAGCCTGGCGATCTGCTCCTCCCGCATCGCGGTACGGATGTCAAACAGATTCCCGAGCGCAGCTTCCAATTCATTCTGGACGGCCTGCCGCTCATCTGCAGTACCTCGCTTGAGCTTCTCTGTCAGCGCGCTGACCGAACGTTCGGCGGCCTCCAGTTGCGGAGCGAAGTTTCTGCCGGGCGCCGCTGATTGTGGGTCGAACCCGCCGAGCTCGAATCCACGAACGACTTCGCCTGCTCGTCCGCCACCTGCACCGCGCAGCATTCCACCGCCAATTCCTCCACGCCTTCCAAGGCCCGACCTTCCTCCTCGTGAAGGCTCCAGGTCATTGGCAAGATCATTGACCCGGCGGTCGTTGCGGTCGTCGTCAAATCGAGGCCTTGCCCGCCGAGGAGTGGCTACCGATCCTGGAGCAACCTCGCTCCGATAATAAATCGGAAGCTCGGCCGGGCGACTTTCAAATGAATCATCTACTGGATCTGGTTCCGTTGCGCTGTCGGACTCCTCGAATGGATCGTCAGCGTCAGAATCGGTCCGCGCCGGGGCGACTCCATCGAACAACTCGTCCTGCGCATACGTCAGTCCAGCTGCGAGCAGGCTGATTGTGGCGAGCAATGCCATGAATAAACGCATCATCATTCCTTTCACTTAAGACCGTTCGGGTAATAACTGACCTGTTTTACCTGCTGATCATCACGGCGGAGCGTGATGGCTACATTCAATTCGCGACAGTTGTTGTTCGATCAATCCCTACAGTTATTGAATGTCAACCGATTGTTCCAACCTCTGCAGTTCGTCACTCACCGAACGGATTTCCGTAGTCATCGATGAACGAAGTTCCAGGTCCGCAAAATCATCCAGACGAAGGCGCGACGTTTCGGTTCCGGCCAGTTCTCCCGACAGGGCGTCGACGATGCGGTCGAAATGATCATTTGAGATCGGAGCGACGGTGTTCCTGTGCTCGACCGCAGAAACAGCCAACGCGATCGCCTGAATTTCGGCATCGATTTCCGCCGTCGATGCAACCGACGCGACGGCAGCTGCGATCTGACCGGGATCAAACGGATGTTCCGACGGTTCCATCCGTGGTCCTGGGTCCGATCGCACGGCGGGATCCGGCGAGACTGCCGACAGAATGAGCACAATCGCTCCTGCAATCAGAGGCAATCCGGCAGCAAATCCCACACGTCGCCAGATTCGTCGGGCGCGGGCTCGTGACGACGGCGTGACCAGCTTACGAGGCGGATGCGCTGTTGCCGGCTGCTGCAGGTGTGCCAGATATTCTGTCAGGTAGATCTTCAGACTGGTCGCGTTCTCAAAGCGTTCATGCGGCTGCTTCGCCAGCAGCTTCTCAATCACGGCTTCCAGGCGGTCAGGAACCTGCGGATTCTCTTCGCACAAACGTGTCGGAGTGGCGTTGCACACCTGCTGCAGGACACCAATCGGTGTCGATGCTCGAAACGGCAATCGCCCGGTCGCCGAGTAGTACAGGACGGAACCAAGACTAAACAGGTCGGAACGATGATCGATGGATTCACGCAACGACTGTTCCGGTGACATAAAGGCGGGCGTGCCCGCAATGATTCCTGTGTGCGTCAGATCAGCGTCATGGGCGGCGCGGGCCAGACCGAAATCCGTGATCTGCACTCGATTGATCCCGTTCTCCAAAATCACGTTCGCCGGTTTGATGTCTCGGTGTACCAAACCCTGGTCATGGGCCGCGGCGAGGCCTGAGGCGATCTGAATTCCGATGCGCACCACATCGACTGCGTCCAGAGCACCGTGTTCATCGATGTAGTGTTGAAGTGAGACGCCGCTGATGTACGGCATCACAATGGATGGCAATGCTCCGTGCGTTTGTATGCCGTAAATCGCCACCACGTTCTCATGGACAACAGCGGCGGCGCGGGCTTCGCGGATAAACCGCTGACGCGCTGTGCCGCTCGATGCAAGATGGGGTGCCAGAAGTTTCACGGCCACCGGTCGAGCGAGTTCGCTGTCAAACCCCTTGAGTACAATGCCCATTCCCCCGCGACCGATCTCACATTCGATCTCGTATTTGCC
Source organism: Planctomycetaceae bacterium (assembly GCA_039831615.1). Lineage (GTDB taxonomy): Bacteria > Planctomycetota > Planctomycetia > Planctomycetales > Planctomycetaceae > S139-18. Next base: position 933 of record JBDOMX010000920.1, on the reverse strand, counting down.
AATACGTCCCAGCCATTCCGGATGACGCGAAGGCTCCAGCAACGACTGAACATCAGACGACAACGCCTTCGGGGTCGTATCCAGCCGGGCTGCGACCAGAGTCTCCGCCGCAGGCAGTTCAGGCACTTCGGCTGTGACGCAGTGCCTCAGGTGTTCACGGGTCTCATGCCACCAGGAAGGACGAGCGGCCAGATCGTCGAGTCGCTTTTGGCAATGTCCGCACTGACTGAGGTGATTGACAACCACATCGAAATCTGGATGGTCAGCCTGATCGTTCAGGATCAGTTCCAGACTGTCGTCGCCACAGATGTTCGCGTTCATTCCGACACCTCGCCGGCATCGGCGTCGCGAGTGAATCTCTGCACCTCGCGTCGCAACTTCTGAATAACCCGACAGCGCGCCACGTAGACAGAGCCGACGGACAGGTGGAGTTGATCGGCAACAACCTCTGGCGGTTGGTCGTCGACGGCCGTCCGCCAGAATGCCTGCCACGTTGATTCCTGACAGGTGGACTCGACACGCCCTGCCGCCCAGGCAAAGACCTGGCGATCCAGTTCTTTGTCGAATTCGGATGACGGCAGATCGCCCGAATCCGGCACAACGGCCAGCAAATCGGCCAGGCTTCCGTATCCAGCGACCACCGGCTGTCGATCGTTCTTTTCCAGAAAGCTGATCATCAGGTTGCGGGCAATGCGGTACAGCCAGCCACGAAAAGTGCCGCGGCGTTCGTCCGGATCCCAGCGTTCCACCGCTCCGGCGACCCGCAGCAGGACTTCCTGCACGATGTCGGCCGCATCGCTGTCCTGAAACCCTTTGTTGATGGCCAGTCGGAAGACCAGAGGCTGGTAGATCTCCACAAATTGTTGCCATGCATCCAGGTCCTGCCGGTCCCGCAGTCGCAGGATCAGGCTGGGTCTGGTTTTGGGAGCATTC
>JBDOMX010000591.1:2000-3624 GCA_039831615.1 Planctomycetaceae bacterium | reverse complement strand
CGTGTCAATCTGATCATCGATGATATCGTGGCGATTGCGATCAAACATCCGTCCAATTGTGAGCAGGCCCATGGCCGCCAGATCGGGCGCATGCGCGTCGAGGCCCATCTTGTCCGCCGCAAGTTGTTCTCGAATGAACCGGTCGAATGGCTTGTCCGCATTAAACGCTCGGATCACGTAATCCCGATAGGTATAGGCAAATGGTCGAATCCGTGCGTCACCGTACATCAGTACGCCGTCTTTGGCGTCCGCATACCGCGCCACATCCAACCAGTGACGTGCCCAGCGCTCGCCATATCTTGGTGAGTCCAACAGACGATCGACCAACCCCTCGAATTCGTCAAGCGGGGTCGCAAGCTGCGCAGCGGTTGGCGGCAGTCCATGCAGGTCATACGTCATTCTGCGAACCAGTGTCCGCCAATCGGCACGCGGCGCAGCGATGAGTTCCTGTGTGCGCAACTGCTGTTCAATCAGCGCATCGACCGGATGTCTCCCCGGCGGAACGCGAGGTGCGGCTACCGGCTGAAATGCCCAATGGTGCTTGGCCGTGTTTCGAGATGCTGTCGCCTGGCCGTCTCGCGGATCTCTGGCGCCCGCGCGAATCCAGGCAACCAAATCAGCAATTTGGCGATCCGAAAGGCGCCCACCGCTATCCGGTGGTGGCATTTTCAACTGCCGGTCCCGATAGGTCACCGCCTTGATCAACAGGCTCGACGAGGGATCGCCGGGAACGATCACTGGACCGCTTTTGCCACCCCGTTTCCAACCGGCCTGCGTGTCGAGTCGCAGGTGACCTTGCGACGCATCCTCACCATGACACTCGTAACAGTGCTTGACCAGCAAGGGGCGAATCCGTGACTCGAACAGGTCGTCCGGTGAGGCCTGTGTCCTGCCGGCTACGACCCACAAAACCAACGCGCCGCAAATCCATGATGAATGGCGTCGCATGCAACGCTCCTCGAAGTCGGCGAATGCTACCTGCGATGGGATGAATGCGATCGACTTTGTTTCCGGTCCCGATCATACCCAGTTTGTGGTGTGAAATGAACCGGGCATCGCGTGGTGGAAGTGGTTTAGAGACGACGTGATTCGGCGCCAAACGCGTCCACAGATGCGAGCGGCATACCGAATTCCCCCACAGCCCATCCGGCAGACGGCCCATCCCTGTTGCAATTCAGCAGCTGCGAAGCGTGGCCCAATCGTGACGAGACAATCGTTGGCGCCGGCTCAAATCAACTCCGTGATCGGCAGGCGACCATCGGTCAGGTACTGCGGTCGGCCACCGGAATCCGTGATCGTTGTCGATCGCACATCGATACCCAGGTTGTGGTACAAAGTCGCGAAGACTTCCAAAATGTGCACCGGTCGCTCAACGGCCCGTTCGGCATTCCGACTCGATTTGCCAACCACCTGTCCCAGCTTCATACCCCCACCTGCCAGAAAACACATGGCGACCTCGTACCAGTGATCACGGCCACCCTTGTTGTTATTCACACGCGGCGTACGGCCAAATTCTCCCCAGACGACCACCGTGACGTCCTGGTCCATCCCACGGGCATGCAGGTCTTCCAACAGGGCGTATATCGCCCGATCCAATCGGGGGAGCTGGTTACGCAGAGTATTG
>JBDOMX010000591.1:0-1990 GCA_039831615.1 Planctomycetaceae bacterium | reverse complement strand
AGTATCCCAACTGCCCCAGTTGAAGCCGACCACGCGAACACCAGCCTCAACCAGTCGCCGCGCGGTCAGAAACATCTTGCCATCTTTGCCATAGCGATCAACAACCCGGGGATCCTCGGTATTCATATCCAACGCGCTCGCAATCCGACCTGAGGTCACGATGTCGACCGCCTGCCGCGTATAGGCGTCCAGCGCCAACATGTGACCCGTGTGATCGACTTCGCGGCGCAGCCGATCCAATCCGGAAAGCAGCTCTGTCCGCGATTGCAATCGACGTTCCGTCATCGTCTGGTTCAACTTCAGCTCACCCCCCTGCGGGCGATAGGGTTTGTAGATGGAACTCAGATAACCGGTGTACGATCCGTTGTACCCGATGAACGGCGGAGCTCCCGTTCCGGAACTGCCCTGCAATCGAGCTGAGACACTGCCAATCGAAGGCCGTCCACCAAGGCCCTGCAAGTTGGAACGCGCGAAACCCGTTTGAGTGGGATAGTCGCTATGGTCCGCAATCGAACCGGTCAGTGAGCGAATGATGGCGTACTTGTCGGCCGATTGTGCCAACATCGGAAAGTGCTCGCAAATATCGATCCCCGACACATTCGTCGCAATCGGCTCGAACTCCCCACGGAACTCTCGAGGAGCCTCTGGCTTGAGATCGAACATGTCCTGGTGTGACGGACCGCCGGCCAAATGAATATTGATCACGGATTTGTGAGATGAACCCGTATCGGCCTGAGCCTCGGCTCGCAGCAAATCGGCCAGTGTCAGTCCGCCGGCCCCCAGGGCACCGATCTGTAATGCATCGCGGCGTGTGAGCCCGTCGCAAAACCGAGGATTCTTGTTCTCAGTCGTGATTGAAAACATTCCTGATCTCCCTGTTTAGCCTGCCAAAACCGATTGCATCGGTCCGAGCTTCTTCGGAAATCCCGACGATCCACTCGGACTCCACTCGCGGCCCAGGACTCTGTTCTACACCACACATCAAAGACAAATCAACACTAGTTGATATCTTGAGTCGCCGCCTGAGGCGCATGTTCCCGGATCAAAACAAGGCACGACCAGATCGCGTCGATCAATCCTCGGGCGTCCCTCAGGTTCGACCGTCGGCATGAGTGACCTGGACCCGACGCACTCCACACCTGTCCATCACCGGTAAAAACACCAGCAGGGGAAGTCCCGTCGGAACTTCCCCTGCTGGCAATCGCCTGCGTTTTTCCGTTGAGAACCGCACTGATACGAGGGCGGAGTTCGCACCACGCTCCGCTCATGCGGCATCAATGACTACTCGGCCTCTTTCTTAGCTTCTTCTTTCTTAGCTTCTTCTTTGGCAGCGCCTTCTTTGGCAGCGCCTTCTTTAGCGTCGCCTTCTTTGGCGTCGGCTTCTTTAGCGTCGCCTTCTTTAGCGTCGCCTTCTTTAGCAGCGCCTTCTTTAGCGTCGCCTTCTTTGGCGTCGCCTTCTGTGGCTTCACCTTCTGTGGCTTCACCTTCTGTGGCTTCACCTTCTGTGGCTTCGTCGCCTTCACCCTCCGTGGCCATCTCACCGGGGCTGGGAATCGGCGTATTCACATCGGCATCTCCGCCTCCACTCCCCGCGTCACCCGAGCAACCCAGAAACAGCATTCCCATACCAAAACACAACATGACTGCCAGCAGATTCTTCATAATGTCGCTCCCCTTCGTTTGTGTCATTTCTGATCCACTCTCGCCACCTCGTCTCGTGAGGGGCACCCGGATCATTCCGGGACTCGGCCGGATGTCAGGACCCTCATTAGGACAAAGATATTCCACCGAATAAAGAAAATTCTCCAGAGAACTCCATGTCTCTGGACAAACGCGTGAAGGGAACACGGGGTGCGTGCTGCGACAGCAACACGATTCGCAGGTTCCCCGCCACGCTTTACCATCTGGAAATCGGACCAGATCATCTCATGAACCGACTCTTTCCCGACGACGCCGCCTGTCGCCAGTCCCTTCAGTGCCGGGTTCATGG
>JBDOMX010000236.1:0-3625 GCA_039831615.1 Planctomycetaceae bacterium | reverse complement strand
AAGCCCGCAGTGAGCGCGCTGAAAGGATCGACTCGTGCAGCCAAGGAAAACGCGATCGCCCCCACCAGCAGCAGTTCGGTGCCCCGATCGGTCATCGTATCCAGGAAGTCGCCGATCTGGGACGAGCGGCCTTGAATTCGGGCGATCTCTCCGTCAACGCACGAGAAGATCCCAAACATCTGAATCAGCACCACGCCCCACAACCAATAATCAAGCAGCACTAGCGTGGCAGCCGCGACGCCAAAGATCAGGTCGAGACCGGTGGCAGCGTTGGCTCCCATGCGACTGGCGAGCCGAACGGAAAACCAAACGGAAATCCGTCTCTGAATGTGGTAGCAGTAGGCGTCGTCTGACTCAGGCTTGGCGAGCGTCGGGTACGGCCATCGACCGGCATCATTCTTCGACATCGCTGATACCCGCCTCACTGATCGCGAGCGAGTACTCGGAATCGAGAGAGGATTTGAAGGGAAGAGGGGACCTGTCGGCGAGATAGCTCAACACCATCTGTAACTTGAACTTATCGTCGGGGAAGCCCGTCAGCTCCCCTCCGCTGCGATGATCCCGGTAAGGCAGTTGGCAAACTTCCTTCCAATCATCAGACCCAAAATAGGTGTCAAGGATCTTCGTCGAATTGCGAGGAACGCCGACAGGAACGCCCAGAAAGTCCGCTCGCTCAAGGGGCAGGAAATCCTCCGGCCTGTATCGTACATCTTCGGGCGGGAGCACAATCAGTCCGTCCTCCTCGACTTGGTGTTCCCAGATCCCGATCCAGGGGAACCGCAGGTGAGGTTTGCCTGGGACCTTGAGGCTGTCTTCACGGAAGATGCGGCAACCCATTCTCTGACCGTCCCGGACGTCCGGTTCAAGGGTGTATCCCTGTTGCTCAAGTTTTGGCGAGCAGTGCTCCAGGAAGGCGTCGTAGTCGAAGACCAAAATGTCTACATCATCGTCCCAGGGGATGAAGTCGTTGTGCCGCAGCTTGCCCAGCAGCGTGCCGAACATGATGCAGGCGCGGATCTGGTACTCATTCACCGTTGCGAAGAAATCATCCATGTGGCGAATGATCAGGTCCCGCTCATCGAAGAATCCGATCGTCTTGAACTTGCTGAGATTGGATCGGAGTCGCTCGCCGTCGCGGACGTCCGTCTTCGCGTCGTCTGCCTGAACAGCTGGATAAATCTCGTTTCGCGCACGTGTGAGATGGAGTTCGTCGTCAATCTCGCACCACATCAGACCCTCCGCCACAGGGCACGATATGGGCACATCCTGCGTCGCAGCCACTAGACAATCCGTTTCGTAGCTCATGTGGCGAGTTGTATGGAAGCATTGCTCCGCCGTGTCGAGCATCACGGAAAAAAGCGACCAAGAAATCTTGGAGATGCCGACTAGCTCGCCAGATGCCTCAGATCCCAGACGATCCCGGTTCTTGGACATCGTGACCAGATGGCCATTTTTCGTTTCCACAAAGACCTCGTCGCCGGATTCCGATAAGCTTGCCAGCAATACGACGTCGTCGCTGGGATGTTCCAGGCATGTGGTGAGTCCCCGGCGTTCATAAACGAGGTCAGACTCAAGCAACAGGAAGGCTTCGTCAACGCAGTGACGGGCACAGTACAGCGAATACATGCTGCCGGAATCCGCAAAGTGCGGGTTGTGGACTAGTTCAACCGACTGGCGGTACCGGTCCCGTAATGGCTCAAACTGTTCCGCGAGGTGTCCCGTGACAATCACAATCCGCTCGATACCCACCGCGAGCAGTCGGAGAACGGACTCCTCGAGAATCGACTTTCCCCCCAGGCGTATGCAGCCCTTGGGCATCAGCTTGCCCCGCTCTGTCAGGCGAAGACCCATTCCGGCGGCGAGGATGACCGCCGTTCCTATTGCCTCTCCGGGGGATTTGACCGTGCGTTTTTTACCATTGACACATTGATTGTTGAGCATTCGTCAATTGTTTCCGTACCGTTTTTACCGCGCATCGAGCGCAGTTTATCCACTCATCTACTTCTCAACGCGCTTTCCACAAGAGCACCGATTGCCCGAGGATTCCATCAACTACTCCGAACGGCTTCCATCCCAAAAAGCCCAAAAATAAAAGTAGGGCATTGTGGCTATGTGCTATGGTTTCTAACATTTTCGCAGTGGCTTTACGGAATAGTACCGAAATGCTACCATGTAGCTTCGGAAGCGTCAAGGATACTGGACGGAGTGATCCATGCCCGAAATCGGTACGCAATTGCGAAGAATCCGGCGATCCAGGGGCAAGACTCAGGCCGAAGTGGCCAGCCATTTGAATCTATCACGATCGACGGTTGTCCAGATGGAGAGCGGCAATCGCCGCGTGACGGCCGAAGATGTCGAACGTCTGGCAACCCTTTATCAATGTAGTCCGTCCGTCCTGCTGTCCGGGCAGCAGGACGATGGGACACACCGTGACTGTGACGTGTTAGCCGATGTGGTTCACGCGTTTCCCGACATCCGCGACGATAGCGAACGGTTCACAGAAGTCCAACAAGTTATCGCCATTGCGCGGACGCTGACGGACGTTGAACGGCGGCTGGGTCTTGACTCGTACTCGCTTGGCCCACACGCCTACGACGTTGGGACGCCGAACATCGCGTGGGAAGCCATGGAGCAGGGATTCCAGGCCGCTGGGGAAGAGCGTCTCCGACTGAATCTTGGCGATGCCCCGATCCGTGACCTGGACCACACACTTGTCGTGAAACGGATTCGCATGACGAAAATCGAGCTGCCCAAGGATATTGCCAGCATTTTTATGAATTCCCAGGAGACGGGTTTTCTGGTCATTGTCAACCGGCATTTGCCGATCGAGGCACGGCGGTTTCACTACGCGCATGGTTTTGGTCATTCGTTGTTCGACAGGCATCATCGTAGTTTCGTTTGCAGTGCCGAATGTCGTCAGGATTTTGTCGAGGTTCGGGCCAGCGCGTTTGCCAATGGCTTCCTGCTGCCGGAATCGAGCTTGCGGCGGTATCTGGAGTCGCTTGGTAAAGAGGTCCGGGGCCGAACCGGCGGTGTGGAATTGGCCCTTTTTTCCGAACGCAGCGAGCGGGTCCGGGAAGCGACCAATGTGCCAGTGACTGGCCGGAACCGTCGTGGGATCGAACCGATCAGCGTGTGTGATCTGGCTCAGATTGCATCGTTCTTTGGCGTCAGCCCATCGCTCGTCGCGACCCGGTTGCGAAATCTTCGCTACATCACGGCCGATCAATTTGAGTCGCTCGATGAGCTCGACGCGCAGGGAGCGGCAACCGCTGTGCACGACGCATTGGCATTAACCGACGCACAAGTCGAATCGGAGCGCGATTCATTTCGTTCGCGTCTCGTCGCGTTGGCCATGACAGCTGTGGATCGAGGTGTTTGCGACAAAAAAGAATTCACCGAGATTGGCGAACTGGTCGGGTTAAGCGAGTCACAACGCGAGTCGCTATGGTCGCCGGCAGCGATGACTTCAATAAATAGTCAAAAAATAGTGTAAGTCTCCCTCTTGCTGCTGGTCGAGAAAATGTCCTGTCTGCAGATGGCTTTTCTTTGCCTTCCTGCCGGTGTCGTGCACCCGATGCCACCACTGTGAGCACAGTTCTGAGTACCATGTTCCCTGCCTAGG
>JBDOMX010000450.1:0-3636 GCA_039831615.1 Planctomycetaceae bacterium | reverse complement strand
GGAACAATTGATGGCTGAAGCCTTCCAGGAGTGCCTGCAGGACGCAGGTATCGAGAAGAATGAAATCCATGCGGCCTGGTTCGCTTCGGCGATCGAGTCCGTCAACGTCGGACCCAGTGCGCTGCCGCTAGCGACGGCGCTGCGATTGCCCTACATCCCGGTGACACGCGTCGAGAACATGTGCGCAAGTGGGACCGAAGCTCTGCGTGGAGCGGCTTACGCCGTTGCCTGTGGGGCCGCCGATATTGCACTGGCACTGGGCTGCGAGAAACTCAAAGACACCGGGTACGGCGGCTTGCCCCAGCGGCCTCGCGGCGTCACCAACGATATGTTCTTTCCAAACTTGTCGGCACCGGGCAGCTTCGCCCAGTTGGCCGCCGGCTACCGCGCAGCCCATCGAATCGACAAGAACGACTTAAAGCGGGCGATGTCGCACGTTTCGGTGAAGAGCCACGCCAATGGTGCCAGGAATCCCAAGGCCCATCTGCGGCGCGTGATCACGGAAGATCAGGCCATGAATGCACCGATGATCGCCGATCCGATCGGGCTCTATGACTGTTGCGGGGTCAGCGACGGTGCAGCGTGTGCAATCGTCACGAGGCCGGAGATTGCCGAGAGCCTGGGGAAGCAGAATCCGGTCTCGATCAAAGCTCTTCAACTCAGTGTCTCCAACGGCACTGAAGTCGGCCACAACAGTTGGGACGGGTCGCATCTGCGCACCACGCGCATCGCAGCGCAGCGGGCTTACGAAGAGGCTGGCGTCAAGAATCCCCGTGAAGAGATCAGCATGACCGAAGTCCACGATTGCTTTTCGATTACGGAACTGGTGACGATGGAAGATCTGGGAATCGCGGAAGAGGGCCAGGCAGTCACCGACGTGCTGGATGGCCAGTTCGATGCGGAAGGCAAGGTGCCCTGTCAGATCGACGGTGGCCTGAAGTGTTTCGGCCATCCAATCGGTGCGTCAGGATTGCGGATGCTTTACGAAGTTTATTTGCAGTTCGAAGGCCGCGCCGGCGACCGGCAGCTCGACGATCCCGTCTTGGGCCTCACGCACAACTTGGGTGGATTTCCGGCCTCAAACGTCGCTAGCGTCTTGATCGTGGGCCGGTGGAAATAGTTATCGGTAATCAGTTATCAGTCGGTCGTCATTCGACGGTCACAACTGACGACTAACAACTAACATCCAACGACTATCAACTGACAACTGATGACCCACACAACCGAGAGCGGCAGACCTTCGTTGAAGTCGACGGCGTGGTACAACCCAACGCGGCCCCACGTTTCAGTCGCACGTCGGCAGAGGTCAAGAGCCCGCCAGTCGCGCCGGGGGCACACACAGAAAGTGCGCTGGCGGATTGGGGCTTCACGAAAGCGGAAATCGAGAAGGTGGCCGCCTCGAGTGTCGTAGCTTGACTCTCCGATCCGAGCCGAGAGAATACTCGACTCGGAGATTCAAGCTTCACGGGAGCAAAACAGATGGCAACGTTGGAAGGAAAGGTCGCGCTGGTCACAGGCGCGGGGCGCGGCATCGGCCGCGGCATCGCGTTACTGATGGCTGAGCAGGGCGCGAAGGTAGTGGTCAACGACCTCGGCGGCAACACCACCGGCGAAGGCCAGGACGTCGGCCCGGGCCAAGAGGTGGTTGACACCATTAACGCCAACGGTGGCGAGGCGGTGTTGAACACAGACACCGTTGCCGACTGGGACGCCGCGCACGGCATGGTCCAGCAGGCAATCGATACCTACGGCCAGATCGATGCCGTGGTGAACAACGCGGGCATCTTGCGCGACCGCATCTTCCACAAGATGAGCGAGGCAGAGTGGGACGCGGTAATCAACGTACACCTCAAGGGCTGCTTCAACGTCGCTCGCGCGGCGGCGCCCCATTTTCGGGCCCAGGGTTCCGGCGCCTACGTTCACATGACGTCAACGTCGGGCATTGTCGGCAACTTCGGCCAAGTCAATTACGGCGCGGCCAAGCTCGGCATCTTCGCGCTGTCGAAATGTATCGCACTAGACATGTCGCGGTTCAACATCCGCTCGAACTGCATCGCGCCCTTTGCCTGGAGCCGCCTGATCGGCACCATGCCGACGAACAACCCGGAGGAAGAAGCACGCGTCGAGAAGATGAAGCGAATGACGCCGGAGAAGATCGCCCCGCTGGCAGCTTACCTGTGCAGCGACGCGGCGGGAGACGTCACGGGTCAGGTGTTCGGAGTGCGCCTGAACGAGATCTTCCTGTTCGGCCACCCGCGGCCAGTGCGCTCGGTGCAACGGAACGAAGGCTGGACACCGGAAACGATCGGCGAGCATGCAATTCCCGCGATGAAGTCGAGCTTCGCGCCGCTGGAACGATCGAACGATGTATTCTCGTGGGATCCAATCTGAATTGCGCGGAGGCGGCAGTCTAATGGCCATCGACTACGACCACTTGCTCAACTACGAGATTCCCGCGTGCGAGCAGACGTACACCGAGCACTAGCCCAAGGTTTATGCAACAAACCGGCCGCTAGCGCGATGCGGCTGATGAACCCAGGCTCGACTCGGAGAGTCAAGCTACGAAACGAGGTACTCCCATCGACATGTCCAATTCGATCGTTGAAGCGGCTGTTCCGCGCCCGGCGGTCGCTGGTGTTCTCCGTTCGGCAGATGGCCGCATCCTGTTGGCACTCCGCAATCCACAGCTCAAGTTCATGGGCGGGCACTACGCGTTTCCGGGTGGCTCGGTGGACGCGGACGATGCGGGCCAGGAGCCTCAGCCCGACCGCTCTGCTGCGGTTGACGCGATGGCGCTGACGCGCGAGCTGTTCGAAGAAACCGGTCTGCTGCTTGCGCGGGGCGCGTTGCCGTCAATGGACGAGCGACGCGAGGCGCGGCTGGCGCTGCTCGACGAAAAGCTGCGGTTTCAGGACTTCCTGAATCGCTACGATCTGCGGATTGACGTCGGGCGATTCAGACCCGCAGGCCTGTTCGTCACACCGGAAACGAGTCCGCGAAGATTTCACGCGCGTTACTACCTCGTCGACAACGTCCTTCCAGGCGACGAGGAGCTGATTCCAGGGGAACTCGTCGCACTGGAATGGATGGAGCCCGCGGCCGCCCGGCGGCGGTGGCGGCAAAAGGAGATCGATATCGCACCGCCGGTGGCCTTCGTGTTGAAGCAACTTGGCGACTTGCCTTTGGACACAGCATTGGCGCGTCTGGCCGAGCTTGAGCCGCTGACCGGTGACCACGCGCACTGCCACGAAGTGCGTGTCGGTATCCACGTGATGCCGCTCCGCTCGCCCACGCTGCCGCCGGCTCGGCACACAAACTGTTTGATGATCGGCGAGACTCACGTCTACGTCATCGATCCCGCGGCGACAGATGGCGACGAACGCCGCCGTCTCATCGATCAACTCGAGCACATGAAGAAACACGATTCCGCCCAGTTGGCTGCGGTGCTGCTGACGCATGGCCACGTCGACCACGTTGGCTCGGCGACCCTGCTGCGCGAGCGGTACGACGTACCGATCTGGGCGCATGAGGCAACCGCCGCCGAAGTGGACTTCTCGGTCGATCGTCTCCTCCACGACGACGAGACGATCTCGATTCCAGGCGACCCCCCATGGCAATTACGATGCCTGCATACGC
>JBDOMX010000385.1:0-3640 GCA_039831615.1 Planctomycetaceae bacterium | reverse complement strand
CGCCGTTCAATTCGAGGATAAACACGACGACTTCGCTGAGGAAGGTGACGAGTTCTAGCCGATCGCCGAAGGGACAGATCGACGGCAACGACGAAGTCAGAGGCAAAGCGAGTCGAGGAGAAAGACAATGCCGGCAATGACGCGAGTCCGCGATAGGAAAACGGTCATTCAGAAACTGGATGCATTGCTTTCCAATCGCGAATTGCTGAAACGTTACCCAGCCTATGAACCCCTCGATGGTGTCGTCTTTCGCTGTGGTCCGGCGATTCACGATCGGCGTGCCGCTCTTGAGAATTACCAGGAGTTGAGTGTCTCGACGGGTATTCCGGTTGAGGCGGACGTCGTCGGTGGGACCAGGTTCTGGTGCTGGGAAGAGGTGTGGGAGAATACTTGGGATGTTCGCTGCCTGGGAGAAACAGGTGACGATGGTAGTCTGTATTTCCCACTGGAAGAATTAGAATATGGGGATCGTTTCCACCTGAACGCGACCGTGGCCGTGAATGGACGACATCACATCGCCATTCCAGGCTCCTACGGGCAGCCGCTCGAAATTGAGCAAGACGGTGACGAATTTTACGAGGTATCGGGGTTGGTCGATGATTGCCGGACCATCCCCCGTGGTGCTGATGATCGTCATTGCCTCCGTTTCGAGGGCGGTGGCGATTTTGCCCGTGAGCAATTACCGGCAGAGTGGTTTGCACTGGCGGCCGCCGGCGACGACGAGACTCACTGGCACGATTTCAATGACGGCACCGGAAAGATCACATCGCAGATCGGCCAGGTGGGCAACAACTGGATCATCCGAACAACGATTCGGAACCACATTCTGAGCGTTCCGCGGTTGGCGCGTGTGACGGTTTCAGATTCCAAAGGTCAGTGGATCGCGCAAGGGTTCATCGGTTTATATGATCTAAAAAAGGACAACCGTAGTGCGGGACAACTTGCGATCAATGTGGTTCGCCCCCCAATATTCGAGTCAGCCGATGACGATAAGGTACGCGGGTACTACTATGCGGTTGAACCATGGCGTATCGAGGACCTCAAAGCGGCAGACCGTGAAACCGTCAAACTCTCGCTGACGGCAACAGACCATTCGCTGAGCCGGGAAGTATTGGAGGAAGCGCTTGAGCAACTGCCATCGGATGATCCGGATTGGGAGTGGAATGGTGTTAGGCATCCAGAATGTGCAGTCATCTTTAAGGTTAGGGAGGAGTTCGGCGGGCTCTCAAATATGTCCAATGAGTTCCCGCTGGCCGTCGATGACTCCGAAAGGCATGGGTCCATCTTCCTTGTTGCTGACGCGAATGGCGCAAGGCCGTTGCCCTTAGAAATCGGCTCCGTGGAAGCCCTTTATCAGGCTTGCCGGTATCCTCATCAACCGGATTGGCAACGCGAGATTTTCGACGCTCCGCATGCCATGCCGGCAAAAATGGCCGCGAGGAAGCAGGGCCGTCGGAAGCAATCACGATCTGACTGGAACGAGGTCCGTGTCGATGTGATGCGCTGGTGTCTGAGAGTGAAATTGGATCAGCATTTCGGCGAGTTTTACACTCTGCTCAAGAGCACAGGTGACCGAGCGATCGTGGAAAAATCCCGGCATGACCGCTTCTGGGGCACCGTGCTGGAAGAAGATAATGTGCTGCGAGGCGAGAACATGTTGGGCAGCCTGCTGATGGAATTGCGGGATTGGTGGGTGGAGTGGCTGGGCGAGGACGGGGACGCCGAATCGCCCGAGCGTGTGCTGCCCGCGATCCCGAATTTCTCTCTTCTGGGACGCATCATTGAAGGCTAACCCGCAAAACATCATTTCGTTTGCGCAGAAAACGATGTGAATGCTGTCACCAGCGTGCTCGGTTAATCTGCACTATGGCTCGAACGGATCCTCTTTGACATCGGACTGCACTCCTTCCGCCGTCCAATTCAAGGAGTTCAACTGTCCGAACAACAACGAAGCACGCCTCGACGAATCCGCCGCCCGATTCCAACTTGTCCTGTTGACTTGCCCTCCAGAACGCTACCGCGGTTTGCCGAATGCGAAGTTCTTTGATCTTGAGAACATCGTTGCCGACGAGAAACCCGGAGTGAGTTTCGTAATTCAATCACGTTGATTGGTCGCACCAGACTCTCTCGCTCAAACTCCCACAAAGACCTGGCGTAGACCATTTGTCAGGAAGTTTTGAAGCAATGCCTGAGCGTCGTGTTGCGAGTTCCTGCCGAGAGCAAGCAGCGCGGTTTCGAACCCATCGTTCCAGGCTTGCGTGAGTGTTTGTTTCACAAATGCTTTTGTAATATTGTTAGGACGAGCTTGCGCCACCAGTATCCGCAAAGTCATATTGCGCAGGCGTCTCAACGCGGTTCTGCGACCCTTGTCGCGTCGGGTCCAGACGTCAGGTGTATCCACAATCTCGTCCTCGTAGTCAAGAAGGCTGTCAACGTCGATCATCGTCAGCTTGTTCCTTGTTGCATTCCAACAGTAGTTTGCGTCGCGAAAATCCCACCAGACAGTACCGACCGACCACAACGGAATGACGATCTCGCCGAACAATTGTCTGATCAACGATTTAGCGATCTCTCCGTGAATCGGGTCATCCGGCCATTGTCGCCGGCCGAGGTCTTCCAGGGTCTCGCCGCGAATCCACTCTAGTACAACAAAACACCGCTTGGTTCCGCCTGCACCGGTCGCCGCCGTTCCAGCATCGATGATTCTTTGAACATGTTGGTTCGGGAGTCCAGGCAATTGGTGAAAAGTCCCGCCGCCGGCGTAAGAGCGAACAGCTCTTTCACCCTCCCGCTGCGCCCCAGTCGTCGTCTTGAAGATCTTCACTCCGATCTCGGTAATTTCAGGCGCCGCGGCCGGCGTCGGGAAATTGCATTTGACATCTGGGAAAACTCGCACGACTGTTGCTGCGTACCGTCCGGGCGGCGAACAGGATCCCCAGGTCATTTGGCGATCAGAATCGGCAAGTTCGAGCACTCGAGCGGCAAACATCTCGATTTCGGAGCGTTCAGTCTGGTGCATCTGCTCTTGTTGGGCGTTGTTCCAGTCAAACCGTTCGTAATCTCCCCAATCGAGCATAGGGTGTCTCCTTTCCGTGTCATTCCCCCCTAGCACAGCACACCTCGGTGTACAGGGACTTCAGCAATGGTCCGACAGGCTACCCGACGTTCCCGCGTGATGGTAAAGATCTACCTCAGTCCCGCCGGAGGGCCTCTGGCATGTCGTCTTCGTAGCGGGAGTCCGAAGGTCGGCCACTTATGAGTCCCACCACGCCAACAGGTTGGTCTCTGATCCTGCCTAAGGCCCAGGCACATGTCCTTTGGATGAAATCTGCCGTGTCGGGATCTTCGAGCCGCGCAGTGAGTGCTTCACGGGAACGTTTGTCTCCGATTAATCCCAAGTTCCAGGCACAAGCATCTCGGATTGGGTGTGGTGTGGCGGAGTCGTCGAGCTGTGCGATGAGTGCCTCGCGGGACTGCTCGCCTCCGATTATGCCTAAGGCCGCGACACATCTCGTCCGAACCGGAGCCCAGTACCTTTCCTCTGCCGTGTCGGGATCTTCGAGCCGCGCAGTGAGTGCTTCACGGGAACGTTTGTCTCCGATTAATCCCAAGTTCCAGGCACATGCCTCTCGGATGCTCG
>JBDOMX010000673.1:0-16443 GCA_039831615.1 Planctomycetaceae bacterium | reverse complement strand
TTCGTGGTGGGCATCGCAGCCCTGTCCTGGCTGTTGACGATTGTCACTGCC
Source organism: Planctomycetaceae bacterium (assembly GCA_039831615.1). Lineage (GTDB taxonomy): Bacteria > Planctomycetota > Planctomycetia > Planctomycetales > Planctomycetaceae > S139-18. The sequence goes on along the minus strand of JBDOMX010000673.1, from coordinate 16,392 downwards.
GACCGCCTGCATTGGTTCGCCGGTTATTGTCTGCTGGCTGGCAGCGCTACGATCATGTGGCAGTTGTCGACAACATCGAGTGCTGCTGACGTGACCGTGACGCAAGTGCAGACTGTTCAGTCGGTCGCTGCGTCCCAAGCCGGCAGCACGGCCGAATTGAACGGCTCTTGTAGCGACTGGATCTCCGCCAACTGAGTGTTGTGTCAGCGAGTTGCTCCGGGCGCTGAAGGCGTGCTCTCCGGTTCTCCGTCCAATTCCGCTCCAGCATGGTCGAACGGATCGTTGTCATGGTTGCGTGTGGCCTCCTGCTGCAGACGGTGAGAAATCCGACGGCTCCCGGTGACCACTCCGGCAAACACCAGAGCAATGATCGGAATCCACTGGGGCCATGCGAGTCGACGTCTGTTGCGCAAATCGGCCGCTTGATTATCACTGATGACGAACAGCCGATCGTGACGCGCGAGGCGGTCCTGATGGTCATTCAAAAATTGTGTGACGATCTCAGGCGTTTCAGGAAATGCTGCCCCAAGTCTTGTTTCGAACTGCGCAATTGTGATGTCGGTCAGGTTGTCACCCGCTGACCATGCTTCATTCTCAGCTGTGTGAATCGTCAGGAACTGTTCCTGGCCGATCGATTCAACTGAGGGAGTTACTACTCGGTGCCACTGGGGCAAATAGCTCGTAGACGTCCGAGTCATCCACCATTCGATGGTTAGCCGCTGGACCTGCGACTGGCGTCGGACAATAATTACAGTCGGGTCGCTCGACTGGGGGACGTCAGTTTCGTCCAGTTGACAAGTCAGGATCTTCACGTGAGATGGAACCAGACACACGGACTCGTCGGCATCACCGAACTCGATCAGGATGTCTGTTGTACCTGCCATGATTGCGCCGGAAGGATGCAGGTGGGTCACGGCAATACTACGTGCAGCTCGGCGAGCAGCGCGAACCGGGCTTACGTTGTCATCTGCCGGCCACATCGTGGCAAGACGGATGGAGTTGTCCTGATCGTCATAGTCATCCAGCCCGTCCTGCTGGACCAGACCGGACGGTGGCGCGGCGGGGGTGACTCCTTCAAGAGTATTCACCATCCAGTTAATGTCATCCTCTTCCAAGTCGTCAGATTCTGACGATTGAAGATAAACCTGGATTTGTTCGACAGCAGGCTGTGGTTCCAGAATCGGCAGGGAAATTCGTTCCGCGGTCCCACTTGTCAGTACTCGTTTTCCCTGCACCAGCAGAGTTGCTGATTCGCCTGGCAGCAGTTGCTGGGCCGGTAATTCCCCGCCTTCGACTGGCAATGGTCTGGTCGAATTATTAGTGATCCACTGGGCGGAGGTGTCGGAGAATTCATCGGGCAGTCGAATTCGACCATCCCAGCCCTGATCACCGGCATGAATTCGTACGGCAACTGTGGCGTGCTGATCTGACATCCGGTCGAAGGCCAGGATCATCAGCCTGGCCTTCGTCACTTGCTGTCTCTTGATGCTGAGCTTCAGTGGCAGGCTGGTATCGCTAATCTCCAACCGGTCAGATGAGCGGAGCAGTCTGGATTCGTCGTCTACGTACATTCGCACAGTTGAGTTACGTCTGGACGTCAGGTCCAGAGACGATTTCAGCACATCGGTTGCCTCCAGCCGGGCCGGCAATAATTCAACCCGTCCGTCGTCCGGGATGGGCACGATGCCCTCGAAACTCAACTGATATTCACCCCGCGTGCCTTCTCGAAAGGAAACCAGCAGCGATCCATCGCGGCAAGACCACGACTTAAGCCGATTGGCACCTCCCGCAGAAACTCTGACCTGATCAACCAGCAATTCGGGTGGCACCTTCAGTCGTTGCCGAAACGTGTCTGGCCCGCTGACATCCATGAAGCAGGTGCAGCTCCAATCCAACTGCTCGACGCCAGCGATGAGTTTTTGCTCCATCCGGGCTCGTCGACCGGCGTCACGCATTTCCAGCTGCAGACGAATGTCGCCGGGAACCGGTTCGACAAGGTATACCTGGTCCGATGGGGTCAGATGAAGTGATTCGCGTTCATCGTCTCCAGGGATGAACTCGCTAAGGCTTTTTCCTGCTCGGATTGCTGTATGAACCTTAAGCGGAGCAGAGACCTGCACCGCTAACAAGACCCGCTCTGCTCCGCACCCTGCTGGCGGCTCCAGTGCAGCTGCAGGAACCACTCTGTCAACGATCAGTTGTTCCTGAGACGGTTCCCACGCAATCTGAAAATCTGCCACCTGCTCCCGATTGCCATGGACGATTGGGTTTCCGTCAGAAGATGTAAGTATCAGTGGTTTTCTGTCGTTACTAAGAACCGCGCCAGGCTCATACCCTGGCACACGAGTCAGCGTGAGCTCTGTCGGCAGGGGCTGTTGGGACGTGAGCTGATAACGGCAGATTATTCTTGTCCGATCTTCCGTCGTCTCCACTCGGCAAGTCACAGCTGCGGAACGGTTGTCACCTGAATTGACCGTTTGTGAGAACTGCGTTTCAGCGACGATATCCAATGGCCCCCGATTGTACTGTACAGGGAAGGTCATCAGGTTCGATTGGCCGGACACCGACAGACTGCCGGAATGCTCTGACAGGCGGGCGGTGAGGATTGGATCATCAATCGTTTCCAGTGTCAGTCGTGTACGGACCGCATACGGTAAAGGGACGCGGATACTCAAGTGTCCTGAATCTGGCGTCACATCACTGCGAAGAGTGTATGCGACCCGATGCCGGCCCCAGAATTTCGAGGAATCGAGATCCGTTGCAGCGTCCGTCGGATCCTCAGACTGAATTCTCACCTGCGGACGCCCGTGTAGATCGCGCAGTGGAGCAACCTGAACTTCGTCGAGTGAACACTCTGTCAGCGTTGCAGATTCCACGGGCACAGTGAAGCCTGCAAAGTCACCTGTCCGCCGACTGGCAACGGTCGCGTCAACAGAGATTTCCACCCCACCTCCCGGTTCGACACGCACATGAGCGATAACGTCAAGGACCCTGACATCAGATTCTTCAGTATTCGATGCAGCAGGTAGCAGATCCTTCCGAACCAGGACAAACGGTGAGGTCGTCTGCGCGTTCTCATTGATCAAAACGGGCGGCAATTCGGAGTTCACAGGAGCCTGACCTGTGAGCAGTAACGCAATGATGGCGGAAGCCGATGCCGCCGTCGACCCAGGCCTCTTACCTGCAGGCAGCTCAACGCGATCGCGCTGGTTGAACAGTGGCTCCCAACACTCGCGTCTGACAAGCAGAACGGCCAGTCCGAAACTCCCTCCTGACGACAACCACATGATCACAGGAGTACCGAACGCAGCAAGGGCAGACGCTGCCAGTATCAGCGCAGCCAGGATGTGCGATCGAAGTGTGGACAGAAATCGGCGTGCGGCAATAACAATCCAGAATGCCAGCAAAGCGCAGAAAAACAACCATCTGTACGAGATCATCTCCACTACAAATTGGCCGTTCTCCGTCGATACAGGTCTGCTCGTCGCACCAGAGTCAGACGCCAGTCGCCATCGCATCAGGAATTCTCGTATCTCAACGCTTGTTGTGTTCACCTGAGGTGAGTGGCGGAAGCTGGAATTCGAGGCTGCCGGCAATCCTGCCAGTGTTGCCGTTGCGGCATCGCAGCCTGCAGGCAGCTGAATGATTTCACCCAGATTCAGGCTGGTGACGGAATCAAACTGTGGAAGTGTGATCACTCCGAAACGATCGCCCCATCCTTCCCTTGAAATGCGGCTGGTCCAAAGAATACGAAGGCCAATTGTTGCCTGATCTGGTGGGAGCAGAATCTGAGTGGTGGAGTCTCTGACCGGGCACGCGAGTGGTTGGTCGTCGACGAAGACTTTGACCTCAGTTGCGTCAGGCCAGTGTGCCGTCAATGTGTCGATTGATCCGGACCTGCTGACAACGAGATCAGCCAGACAGAGGCATTGATCACCACCAGTCGCAGCTGATACAGCAATCCATGCAGTGCCGCGGATCCTCAGTCCCCCCTCGCTCGAATTGGTCCGACTAAAATTGAGCCGAACCCGATTTGTGACTCGTTTGATAAAGACCGGAGTACCTGGCTCCAGAATGAAACTCTCGGCATCGCCGCCATTCGATGGTTCGGCAATGAGTTCGGTTTGTGCGAATCCTCCATCCGGGTTATTGATTCTTCTCGCGCTCAGTGTGACGTCTGATGTATTCGGCAGTCTGGGAATTGCGGCGAAATCAACGCTGTCTGTTGGACGAGTGACGCGAAGATTGATTTGCCAGACCGGATTTGTTTGATTATTCGAAGGCAGCGCCAGCAGCCATTCCTGCCAGTGGTCTTCTGTCGTCCTGCCCGTGGGGGAGATTTGTCCATTCGCCGCGGGTTGAACAAGTTGAACATCTATTCCCTCCGGAAACAGCAGAATCATTGCTTCGGGAATCTGTTCAGTTGAAGTGAGTCGCAACTGAATGTCTTCAGTGACCTCTGTTTCGGTCAGCTGAAGCTGATAGTCAAGCGTCGCACGCGGAATCGCGGGTTCCGGAGCCGGCGAAGGATCGACCGATGCCTGAAGCCGGTCCGATTTGATCATTTGAAACGTGTTGGGCTCTGCGATCTCAAGGTCGTCAATCAGCCACGAAAACTCACTCTCCAATTCAGCTTCAGGATCCGGAATCGTCTCGCCCCGGATGACGGCCGGAAACGGTGCCGTCGCTGCAGACAGGATCCATGTCCCAGCTGACCGGAATCGATCGTTGATCAGGATCGGCAGTGACGACGTCTGCGGCGTGATCGCTCGTGTGGAGCGAAACTCAATCCTGAGCCATGCGGGCTGAAGAGATGTTGCCGCTGATCGAAGTTCGACCTGCAGCAGGTCTCCAACTCCGTTGGCCGCAGGTCGAATGCGAGAGTAGAGGGGCAGGTGAGTATGCAGATCTTCGACACTCGTTGGTTGCCAGGGACCCGAAATATGCCAGTCAATCTGATACGTTTGGTGATCGCTGCGTGGTTCCATCGCGGCATAGACCGTGACCGTCCCTGGCGTTGACGAAGGTCGATGGATCAGCAGTTTTTGACTGACCGTCGCACTCGATGGTTCGACGTGTATCGCTGCGGACGCTTCGGCAGCGAACTGTCTTAGTTCAATGATCTGCTCGCCAGTCGCGTTGTAGCTGACTTCCTGCTGGTACAGTCCGTCAAGATCAAGACCGTGGACTGCAAGTCCGCGTGGGACAACCAATCGAAATCCAGTTGATCTCAGCGGCACCGCCGTGTTTGTGCCGTCGGAATACATTTGTGGAGCAGCCGCCAGTAAAGGTAGAACAAGAGCTCCATCATTTTCGACATTCGAGCTTCCATGAATCGCAACGGTTCGTCCGGCCTGCAAGCCCGACATTACCAGCTGGCGACCAGACTCGCCCGTCAGCTCCCAGGAAATGGGACCTCCGGACTCGCTGAGTACGTCCGTGATTTTACATCCGTCGCTGATGGTCACGGCCACTGAAGATCCGGTCGGCGCCGATGGAACAACGATGGTCCAGTCAGCGAATACGGTTTTTTCTGAAACCCGAAGCGATGTGTCGACCACCAAAGCAGAAGCGACCGGAGAATCAACGGATTCGGCGATTGGAGCGCAGACGAAGGAAATTGCGTGGCTGGCACGGGGAAAAAGCGACCAGCGGCGTCCATCGCCGACTTCTTCCGTTTTAACAACCGCATTTGTGCTGGTCACACGGATGTTGTCAGCTGCCATCAGCTGCAGTTCTGTCACCGCTGCCGGAGGCAGCAAAAGTTCAAACAGGATTCCATCTAAGCCGCGGGTTCCGCTGGCTGACCAGGATCCGTTTAGTTGAATTGTCCCGGCACCTGTCAGAAGAGAAAGACGGCCATCGGGCAGCGCAGCTGAGGAAATCTCATTTCCGTCCCTGCGAAACACCATCTCTCTGAGATTAGTTCGACCCAGCACGCACGAATCACCTGACCACGACGAATTCAGATGAAACCGAAGCATGCCGTCAGTCAGTGAGTCTCCAGAGAACGTGGCACGATAACTCGCCCGCGTGATTGTTGGCGCCTGCAGCGCGCTCGCATCGCGTGGGCCATCCCTCGGCCCGGACAGCTGATCCAGTTTGCTTCGCGGAAACCACAGGTACTCCTGGGACCTGACTGCTTCTCTGATTCTTTCGATGGGCACTGCCTTGATCGGCGGCGAGATGACGTTCAGAGGGGAAACTGATTTTTCCTCAATGTTGTCGCGGGCGGTATCATGCCGGGCGTCAGTCGTGCTGTCCAAACCAGCACCATTTCCGGACGCAGCCGGCGTCTCGTCGGCTGCAACGCGCGACGCGGAGTCGACTTCAGCGGTTTCCCCGGCGGTGTTGGTATCGACCTGAGCTGTCACTGAATCACAGCACAGGACGGCCACGAGCCAAAGCAGGGCGCATCGCGTTGGTGCCGACGGTGAAAGTGTTACGCAGTAGTCCATCATGGCTATTGTTGATTCAAACGTTCGCGAGTGCGTTTAACGGATGCCTGCTTCGACTCCGGAAGGCGAAGGTGCCAATGGATCGGATACTGACAGCGGTAACGGGGTTCGAGGCGCCGACGCAAAAATAGATTTACTTCGGCGGTGCGGGCGGCCGCTACTTCTGGCAGGGATGACCAGCTGCCGGAACATCCACGCTGTCGTTGCCGCAATCACGGCCGGTATTAAAGGGAATAACAATGTCGCCGTCTGTTGAGGAAACACTGCCCAGACGGCGACGGATGCTGGAATCAATGCCAATGACACCAGACTCAAACGTTGGTGGAAAAATGACAATAGTGCATAGAAAACGACCGCCAGAACAGCTGCTGCCGCCCAGCCCATCGCCCGCGAATAGATGATCACAGGAATGGTTTGGAATTCAGGCCTCGCGACGAAAGCCAGCGAAGTTCGCTGAATGATGACTGAACTGTCGAGCTGTTCCTGGAAACGGCTGCGAACGCTTTCCGGGAAACCTGTGAGTGCTGTTGCAACCGTACGAGAGAGTGTGTCGGCCGATCGGTACAGAAACGTATTTGCCATCAGGTGACTTACGGCCGCCTGTTCATCTGAATTTAAAGAAACGACGCGAGCACCATCGTCGGTGCCAATCATCCACACGATTGTGAGCCATTCAGGAGCATCAACGACTCGGGGATATGTCGCAACAGCCGTCGATACGAGATGATGGTGCGGGCCGCGAGGAGTTATGCACGTCAGGCTGACTCTCACTGAACCGCTGCGAATCTCAGCAGGCACCGAAACCTGGTACAGTTTGCCCGAGTCGAATTCCTGGCCCGTATCATTGTCTTCGATCTCGATGAATGTTGGTTCCACCGATTTCCCATTGACCATCGAGAAAACCCCGACATCTGCCGGGACTCGAAACAACACAGATCGCGGTTTTGTTTCGTAGATCGCGGTCGTAGTGGTCCTCACGTTGAATGGATCGATATCTGACTCAACCAGACAGATCGCAGGCTCATGTGCCTGGTGTAGCTGGAGGGCCACCGGTATGTGCAGTGCGACATCTCTGCGAAATTCATCGGTAGACCATGCCGCCCGGAATCGCCGAGAAAACCTTCGGTGAAGTGAATCGTCCTCGACGACACTCAGCACGTCAGGAATATCCGTGCCGATAGTGAGCGACGAGAGTCCTCGTGACGGCAGGACCAGCGGCAGGCGGTTGTCCGCCCCGGACGATTCAGGTGCCCAGACGTAATCGATGGTAGCTGTGTGTTTCCCACGGATCGCTTCCGGTAGCTGCCAGACGATCTCATCTCCGCTGATCTCTGAAGGCACCAGGTCGTCCTCGAGAGTGCTGAGCTGTAACGAGGGGGGGATCACACCATCCGGTGCCGTAAATCTCAGCTCCCGCAGATCACGGTGCCGAACATCAATGTCGATCTCGGTGCGGACATGAACGCTGTCGAACCGCACATCCAGCGCGACTGTGGCGACGGAATTGACTTCCTGAGTTTGAAGTGTTCGTCGGATTCGTACTGAAGTACGAGGGGTGCCGACACTCCAGGTCGTGGCACGTTCCAGCTTCTCATTGCCAGGCATCTGGCCAGGCGGCATGATTGAAAACGGACTGTCATTGTTGGCATCGGCCATTGACAGAGAATAAACATCAGATTCAACCAGGGACACGATCGTCGGATGAACAGTCGATGCCTCGATGTCAGGAAGGGTGAACGTGACGCCGTCGTCCGAATCTGTTCCATTGTTCAAACCCCTGAATGCGCGAAACTCCACTGAAAACCGTCCTGATTGAAAGCTCTCCAGCGAAAGAAGGATTGCATCGTTTCCTGGCTCGGAGCGTGAAAGTTTGCGACGCTTGCCGCCATCTTCGGTCAGATAAATGGAGTCGGGAATAATCTGCCATCCATCTTCCAGGTAGCCGTCCCACTCCACTTGCAGTTCGGCAAGTGATCCCGGGTTGACATTGACCGGAAAACGCGCCAACAGCAGCAATCCATCGTCGTCACTGGTGAATTCCAACTGGGGCTCGACTGCAAAGAGGGCTTCCACTTCCCGGACATCCAGTTGCAGACTCGCTTCCGTTGACAGCAGTTCGAACGCCATTTCCTCACTGCGCTGATCCGATTGTGCGTTGATACGGGTACGACGGGTGAACGGAGCTTCGGGGATGTCCACATCCAGCCCACGAGGGATTCGGATATTGACGATTCCTGACTGTTGAGGAACACCGTCGATGTCGGGTACCGAAACTGAAATCTTCTGCGGAAACCCAGTGTCTTTGAGTTGCAGGTTGAATTGAAAATTAACGCGACCGCGCACAGGTGTCACAAGAGTAACGTTCGCCGTTACTCCATCGTCAGCAACGGAAACCTGATTTGGCTGCACAATCAGGTTTCCGTTTTCGTCGCGACCTGTAATCTCGATCTGTCTGTAACCGGGGGGCAATCGGACTGCCAGGCGTTCAATCGCGCCGCCAGCAATGTTTACGGACTGCCTGCATGTGAGCGTCGCAGTGCTGCTGGTCAAGTCAAGATCCATCAACGCCTGTTGCGGCGTGCTGATCACCGTGGCTTCCTGGTCTCCGGCCGGGGTTAGCGATTGCCAGCTGATCTCGGTTTCCGGCTTCAGCCCAAAGAATGTCATTGTGGACGGCTGGTTGGATGGCACGTAAACCGGTTGGATTCCATTGTTACCACGAACGCCTTCGACTGTTTCATCGAATGCAAGTTCCAGCTTCGACATGAGATGTTTTGGCAACGACATCTTGAGCCGATGGCGATTGGCTTCCTGATCCCGCACTTCGGCGATCAGGTCCAGTGTCAATATGTGCGATCCTTTGCCTTTCAAATGCCACTCACGGGTATTCGCTGTATTTCCTGGAGACCAGGCTTCGAAATCTGAACCCGCTGATTCATGCTGAAAGTTCGTCAGCGTCCATGACTCAAATCCAACGGGAACGCGGACCCAGTCGTTGTCAGTGAGAATTTCGATCCTGAACTTCACTTGCAGCTCAGCAACTGCGCCACGAACACTTCCGGTGGCTTCTATGTTGGCGATCTCGTATGTGCGGACACTGAGTTGCATCGTCAACCATTCAAGGATCTGGTCGACCTTCTCTGGTGGGAACCCCATCTCCTCCAGAGAAACCATCTTGCCATCGTCCTCCCGAATCAGGATCTGTCCCGGTGGAAATCCACCGGCTGGCGTGACATTATCCTGGCCCCGCAGCACAGTTGCCATGGTCACGGCCAAAAGTACCAGAACGGGCAACCACCACCGGGCGGCGAGACACGGAATAGCGTGTACGGGATTCATGAGTCCGATCATGCACGGGGAAGTGATGGAGTACGGGATCGCTAAGTCTCTGATATGCCTGACGCCCTCATTTTACTCCGAGTATTGATGGCAGTGAAGACTTACAAACCCCGCGACGCTCGATTGAGAACGTCTGAGAGATCTTTTTGGATTCTACTGCTGCTGGCGGCCATAAGTGATGAAACCATGATGTCGACTGTACCGCCTGTCATGTTCGTGACGGTTCCACCGGCCTCCTGAACCAACAGGATGCCGGCGGCTACATCCCAGGGTTTCAGGCTGGTGGACCAAAACACGTCGACTCGACCGGATGCGACACTTGCCAGGTTGAGCGCGGCTGAGCCGGTTCGTTGAACAGTTTGCAGATGCTGCAGACCCGTAAGAAACTGGTGAACTGCCGGGCTGTCCGGGCCGGCCGCGATTGGCAGACTGGCCATTCCCATTGCATATGACAATTCTGATTCGCCGCTGGTGTGAATCGGTTCACCATTCAGAAATGCACCACCGCCTGCCACGGCTGTGAACATTTCATGCCGGTTCGGATCATAGATCGCGCCGACCAGCAGCTGGCGGCGTCGTTGCAAAGCGATCGACACTGCGTAGTAAGGGAAGCCATGAACGTAATTCGACGTTCCATCGAGCGGATCAATGACCCAAGTGTACTCTGAGTTGTGCGGATTTTCGTTCAGCCCTTCTTCGCCGAGAAAACCATGTTTAGGAAACCGTTCATGGATGTGATCGTAGATCGTCTGCTGTGATGCTTCGTCGGCTTCGGTCACCAGATTCGCACGGCTCTTTTCACGCACGGAAAACCGACCACGCCAGTCGAACAGGGTTTTTCCTCCGAGTTCCGCTGCAGTACATGCGGCCTTGAGGCAGTTGTCCAGGAAACTCGAGGATTCAGTCATGACAGGATTCAGTCTGCGTTGTGGCGTCGGACCGCCCATATCGTGTGTTTGGCCGGATGTGTTGATTATCCGGATTCTTTTGACTTCACAGGAAAACACAACTCGCCGCCACTGTGATTGGCGAGAAATTACAACAGGTGAGGTGATTAAGATTCCAGGATTAGCATGAAGCTGTCCGACTCGTGGTCATTGAAGTTCGCGGCGTCGGGGCTTCACAATGCATTCGTCAACGAACATTCGCGATCAGGTGATTCTATGGATTTGTCCGTTTCCCAAATTGTATTTCTGGCCGCGATTATTCTGTTTACCGTGGCCACCACGTGGACTGATCTGCGGTCGCGAAAGGTACTCAACACAATGACTCTGCCAATGTGGGTTGCCGGTTGGGTCTGGCAATTCTCATTTCACGGCTGGACGGGGCTTTGGGATGGGCTCTGCGGTTTCGGCATCGGTTTCGGAGTACTGTTCGTACTGTGGATGGTGGGTTCAGCCGGGGGTGGTGACGTCAAGCTGCTCGGCGCGCGCAGTGGTTGGCTCGGTCCAGGGCTGACCCTCCGGGTGATGCTGGGCAGCCTGATATTCGTGATCCTGGGAACCACAGCAGTAGTGTTTGGCAGCATGTTCACTCGCGGCTGGAAAGGCACCAAACATCGGTTTAGTCGCGAGAAGGATACCGCTGGCGGTAAACGCTGTCTGAAGAAAGGCGAAACCATCGCCGGCAGGCAGAAAAGGCGAGTCATGGCGTTTGCAATGCCCGTAGCAATTGCAACATGGAGCGTTTTACTGTTGTTCCGAGGACAGTGGTGATGCCACTGCACGGCGAATCGGTCAACTGTCCACCGGCAATGGTCGAATCGAATGAGAGTCCGGTCGTTCTCCACAGGCTGTCGGTCGCGAACGAATTCCGGATTGTAATTCTCTGTTGATCTCCGGGTGAGCGAATCGCCATCAGGAAGGCAGCTGTATGCGTTGTTCATTGACTCGTCCACAAGAAATTCACAGATCGGCGTCCTCCGTCTACGGGCGGCCTGGGGCGATTCTGTCGATGGAGCTTGTGCTGGTCCTGCCGATTTTCATGCTGGTGCTGTTCTCAGTTGTCGAATTCTCGATGCTGTCCACAGCGAGGACACGGCTGACAGATGCCTCGCGCCATGGCGCACGAATGTTGTGCATTTCGGACCGTTCGCCCGAAGATGTGAGGTCGGAGGTGCGAAGGATTTTAGGACGTCAGCTGGCACGAGAGGCCGAGATCGTTATCCGGGATTCAAAGCAGCCGGGTGAGATTGTGAATGTTTCCGTTCGGATTCCAATGGCCAATGCGTCTCCTGACCTGCTGTGGATGACCGGCTTTTCCGTTCGTGATCGTTACCTGGCGGCCGTATCTCCAATGGTGCGCGAACATGAGGTTGCAACGTCGAGGATAGATCGGTTGTGATGCACTCAACACACAACTCTAAACTTCGGTACGCGATCAGCCGTTACCTGAAGTGTTGACATCCACACTCTTTGGGAAACCCAGCGGGCACAGGTAGAAAAAGACTGATCAGTTGCCGGATAGCAGCTGAGGATAAAAAGCGGACAAGGACGGCCGACCGAATTCCGGTCGCCATGGCAAGATTCCCCCTGGCACCTCGTTGACTCCATCGTTGATTGTTGAACTGGCTCAGGAGATTTGTCGTGAAACTCACCCCTTGGATGCTGACAGTTGCCACCTTTATGATCATTGCGGCACTTGCCGTCGGCTTCCTGTTCAAGAAACTGTTCGCTCAGGAAGTGAAGCCGAGCGTTGCGAGTTCGAATCAGCGTGTCCCGATGTTGACATCTGAAGTGGAAGCCGGCACTCGAATCGAACGAAGTCATCTGGGAATGGGTCCATGGAATCCCAGAGACCTGACACAGGACACACTGCTCAATCTTGACTCGGTTGTCGGCCGAATCGCCAGGGATGATATATCGGCGGCAAAACCCCTCAGCGCTTCATTGTTCTATCCGATCGGTCAGAAGCCGCCACTCGATCTGGCACCGGGCACTCGGGCTGTTTCAGTTTCACTGGACAACAGCACCGCGATGGTCGACGGACTGATTGGGCAGGGCAGCTTTGTGGATGTGTGGATGACAATCGATGCGAATCTTCCCTATGGAGCGAGGCGCCGTCGAGACAGTCTCAGCCTCAAATTGTTTGACGGAATTAAGATCATTGCAATCAACGGCAGCCTCAAAGGCGGTCGTCGGGATCGGGACAGCGTTGTCACGATGGAGCTGGATGCCGAACAACAGGCGATCATGGTGGCGGCTCGACACAAGGGTAACATCACACTGACTGCCAACCCGGAAGGACCCGGTTCTGGCGGGTTGAACGTGCAAATGTCTGAGGCGGATCGCATTACGCTTCGACAAATCCTGGGGATTGACGAACCCGACGACAAGAAACCGTTCCTCACAGAGCACATTCGTGGAATGCGGCGGTCTGTGTCTCAATTTGATGAGGACGGCAATCTACTCCGTGGAAGGTCACGCACCGGTCAGGATGATGATCCACTGGGCGCCTCATCTGACCTGCAGGGTGGCGGTGCCGACTGGTACTCTTCATCCGTTGACAACCCGACGCGTGCCGGTCAGCCCGTCAGTCGGGACCAGGTGACTGGCAGTCGCCGCTCTTCCCTGTAGGCATCGATTCGGCGCGACAGACCGGAAGCCGGTCTGTCGCCTGACAAAAAAATATGCGTTACACATCTGTTCCTGTTGCGTGACACATTGACTCCTCGGTACCTGGTCATGCGAAAATCTCATGTATTACGACCAGGTAACGGACCGCTCCATTGCCGAAACGGTATGCTCAGTATCTGGAGTGCTTTTGCTCTGGTTGCTGTGGGGTTGTGTGCTGCTGCGGCAATCAACCGCGGTTTGTTATCCGCAGCATGGTCGCAGACGCGGGCCTGTGCTGATGCAGCTGCTTTGGCAGGTTGCCGCGCATTGCTGAGCGATGAGCTTTTGCTTCCTGGACGAAGTGCACTAGACCACGATTTACAGCGCTGCCGCGATGCGGCTATTGCTCTCGCTGCTCAACATGCGAACAAGGGACGACACTCCTTGAGTGCTGTTCCGGCACTCCACGCACATCAGATCGATATTCTGCAGCAAGTCTGGAGCACAAGCGATCGCCGTTATATAGCAGTCTCAGATTCATCACATCCGGACACCGTGCGCGTGCGTCTGGAAAAACGCGTCTCCTCAAACGCTTCCGGGGGATTGGTGCTCGTTGGGTCGCCCGGCGTGAACCCGGCCGTCTTATCGTGCGAATCCACCGCGAGGCTGCATGACCGCATCCATGGTTTTCAGACCGGACCAGGCGTCGCCATTCCAATGGCCCCGTTTGCAATTCCCAATGATACCGGGCAATCTTTGGCCGGCACATGGTCCGCGACCGAGGAAGCTGGTGGCCAGGACGACTATTCGTGGGATCAGGGACAACGCGAAATCCGTCGACAGCCCGATGGACTGGTCGAACTGGCCCTGACAATTCATCGCACAGGATCTCACGCCGCTCCTGGTCTTCTGGTTCCGGTTTCTATTTGCCCGTCTGACCACCCCACTCCGTTTGCTGAGCGCGTCCGCAATGGTCTGAAGCATTCTGATGCATCCGCAGCGGGACTGGGGCTGCTTACCTTTCCTCGCTCCGACACTTCCGACGACCTTGATGTTTCGGATTTCCAGGAGCTTGAGGAGGTTCTCAGCGCATTGATCGGTGAGAAACGGATGTTTCCGCTGGCAGACTTAAGTACAACGACGGACGTGATGCTTTCCGATGTTGTTGCCGCACGGATTCTGGCCGTCCGGGGGACCGACAGTGATCAGCTGCACGTGCTGCTGCAACCGACCGTGATGAGTACGGTGTCAGCTGTGATTTCCCAGGATCACTCAGTCTCGCGCAACCGCTATGTCCGTAAGATCGCGTTGTTGCGCTAATACTCTATCGGCAGATAGTCTCGTGCTGGTTGCGATCGTTCAAGGCGTTCATCCCGTGAGTGCACATCGCCAGCTTCCAAACCTCTGCGTCCCATCATTCCGGTCGATCCGGCAAATAGACCTGATCAGCTGACAACGGTCACGCAGCTCCCGCATAAGTTTCTGGCCCTGTGCGTGTGTTTCGATCGATAGCAGAGACTGCCGCAATGCGCTCGGACTGCGGCCGATGCTTCGGAATCCGTCTAATCAGAGAATTCTCATGACCGCCTCGACTGCTGCCCTTCGTAATCCCCAGGAATTTCAGCGGCTGAAAACGACCCTTCATCGCCAAATGGTCGACGTGATTGATTTCTCTCGCGCGGAATCACTGTCTGAAGATGAACTGCGAGACCAACTGCGCAGCCTTGCTCAATACCTTTGCAGGCGGGACGAAGCACGGCTGGACGGTGACCAGCGCGATACCATGGTCGTTGAAATCATGGACGAAATCTATGGATTCGGTCCTCTGGAGCCACTGATGAACGATCCGGACGTCACCGACGTTCTGGTCAACGGTCCACAACGGGTGCTCGTCGAACGGCACGGAAAGCTGGAATCGACGGAGATCCGATTCGCCGATGACGCCCATTTGATGCAATTCATCCATCGGCTTGTGTCGCGAGCCGGCCGTCGTATTGATGAATCGAATCCGATCGTGGATGCTAGACTGCCGGATGGGTCTCGATTCAACGCAGTGATTCCACCTTTGGCACTGTGCGGGCCGACTGTTTCGATACGTCGGTTCGGCAACAGAAGACTAACCATAGAGGATTTAATCGAGTCTGAATCACTGGCTCCGGCGATCGCAGATTTTTTGATTCTGGCCGTTCGCGGTCGCATGAACATGATGATCAGCGGAGGAACCGGCGCCGGAAAAACGACGCTGCTCAACTGTATTAGCCGATTTATTCCGGATTCTCAACGAGTCGTCACCATTGAAGAAACGGCCGAGCTCAAGCTCCAGCAGCCCGATGTGATTCCGTTGGAAACCCGCATGCCAAACATGGAGGGCAGAGGGGCTGTCAATCAGCGCGATCTGCTGCGTAACTCGCTGCGAATGAGGCCTGACCGCATTATTGTCGGCGAAGCTCGTGGAGCCGAAGTGCTGGATATGCTTCAGGCAATGAACACCGGTCACGATGGTTCAATGAGTACAGTTCACGCGAACAATACTCGCGAGACTCTGGATCGACTGGAACTGATGGTCGCGCTGGCGGGAGCCGACCTCCCCACTCACACGTCGCGTCGCTACATAACGAACGCGATTGATATAGTGATACACGTGACCCGTCTGCACACGGGACAGCGTCGCGTGACTCGAATTTCGGAAGTCGTCGGGATCACCGACGGTGAATATCATGTTGAAGATGTGTTTGTTTATCGGCTGACAGGAGCAGAAGACGGACAGGCAGTCGGAAGCTTCTTTGCAACCGGATATGAACCACAAGCCCTTCAACGGCTGGCGCTCACCGGCATCGATGTCGACCGCTATAAGCCATTGTTCGCACCTCGGAAACTGGAATTCAAAAAAATGTCAGCCGGCAGCGACGAATCATAGTACTACAGTCGCACTTGTCTGAAAAGTCTGGATATTGTAAGACTCGTTCCTGAGGAGATCGAGTATGGCATGGAAGCCGAGTGCGAACGATGTAAAAAAGTGGCGTGATGAACTGGTTAGCGTG
>JBDOMX010001165.1:2644-3664 GCA_039831615.1 Planctomycetaceae bacterium | reverse complement strand
TAGAAAAACTGGATAAAATAAACTGACTGCGCAATACGCATCAGATCCTCAACCGTAACCAGTTGTCATGGTTAGGGGTTATGACCACTCAAGCTGAGATTGTGTCAGCGGGAGTCGAGGAGAGCGAAATGCCTGCTGTGAAAGCGTTGGAGCGCCGGTCAATGTGACCGGGGCGGTAGAGATCAGGTGGCCGAGGTCGATTTCTCGGAATTGTTCTGGGCGGTCTGTGAATCGGATGCTGGTTGTGCGCTTTCCCGCTGGATTGCGTCATACACCTCCTGGCGATGCACGGGAATGGACGTGGGGGCTTCAATCCCCAGCCGTACTTTGTCACCACGGATGTCAACAATCGTGATGCGGATATCGTCTCCGATCACAATGGTCTCGTCTCTCTGCCTCGACAATACCAGCATCCGGGGGAACTCCTTCTCATCCAAGCCTTGTCGGCGGCGCCCGCAAGCGGGGTAATCCATTTCACCTCGCCTCTGTGCACGGACGACTGAGCCAGGCAGCCGAACCGCGTTCTGTTGCGATTGTGGAAGCTAGATCGTCCCCGACACTTACCGAAAGGCATGAAGATTTGTCAAATCACCTTTGAGGTGAGAATCATTTGTTCGACCTTGACGATTCTGCGTCGCATGCCGATTCCACTACTGACTGCAGTTTATCTGATCGCGCTGATGAATTTGTGATGAGAGATTCACTTCAACTGAATCGGATGGAATCCGTCCCTTCATTTCTCCTCACTTGTTCGCCACGTTGCAGGAGTCTGCCCGGTCGGATAATTTCTAGAAACCAATTGCCTCTTCGTTTCCCGTGAGAACGCTTCTCGATGTCCACTTTGCTGATTGCGCTGGGGGCGTTTGTCGCCTACATCGTTGCGTACAACACCTATGGTCGCTGGCTGTCGAAGCGAATCTTCGCTTTGGATGCCTATGCGCAGGTGCCGAGCATCGAATTGAACGACGATCGGGATTACGTGCCGACAGCCAAGTCCGTCGTGTTCGGTCATCACTTCAC
>JBDOMX010001165.1:0-2634 GCA_039831615.1 Planctomycetaceae bacterium | reverse complement strand
GGGGTTGGGTTCCCGCGTTGGCCTGGGTGTTGTTCGGGTCGATCTTCATTGGCGCGCTACACGACTTCGGATCGCTCGTGGTGAGCCTGCGCAATCGCGGACAGACGATCGGCGACATCGCCGGACGCGTGCTCAACCCCCGTGTGCGAATTCTGTTCCTGCTGATCCTGCTGTTCGGCTTGTGGATCGTGCTGGCGATCTTCGGGCTGGTGATCGCTTCAGTCTTCAAGATGTTTCCCGAGTCGATCCTGCCGGTGTTCCTGCAGATTCCGATTGCCGTGGGGATCGGACTGTATCTGCATCGCAAGGGCGTCGGGTTGCTGATCCCTTCCGTGCTCGCGCTGGTGACCATGTATCTCACTGTCTGGTTCGGAGCGGGATGTCCCGGCACGGAGTGGAGCGGTGGTGTTTTGGGGGAGTCCATTCAGAGCTTGAACGCGACGATGAAACTGTGGCCTCTGTGGGTCTGGACGGCTTTGCTGCTGGCATATTGTTACGTGGCCAGTGTGTTGCCGGTCTGGATGTTGCTGCAGCCGCGCGATTACATCAACAGCCTGCAATTGATATCGAGCTTGGGGTTGGTGGTCATTGCAGTCGTCGTCACCGGAGTCACAGGCATCGACGGAAAGAGTGTTGAAATCGTCGCGCCGGCGTTTCAATTGAATCCACTCAACGCGCCGCCGATTTTTCCCGTGCTGTTCATCACGATCGCCTGTGGAGCGATCAGCGGCTTTCACTGTCTAGTCTCCAGCGGAACCAGCAGCAAACAGTTGAAGTGTGAGACCGACGCCCAATTCGTTGGCTACGGTTCGATGCTCACCGAGGGATTTCTCGCCGTCATTGTGATCCTCGCCGTTTCCGCAGGCATAGGATTCGGCTGGCCCGGACACGAAACGCTATCCGGACAAACCGGCAACGCGTTGTGGACCGGCATTTACGGCGACTGGATCAAGGTCGGTCTCGGTGCAAAGATTGGTGCGTTCGTTGTGGGAGCAGCCAACTTCCTGGGCGGGATCGGTCTCGATCACACGATGGGCGTCGCCATGATGGGAGTCTTCGTCGCCTCGTTCGCAGCGACCACGCTCGACACGGCCACGCGATTGCAGCGGTACGTTGTGCAGGAACTGAGTCGGGCGATTGGCGAACAAGCTCCGGTGTTACAGCCCGCAATGAAGCCGCTGGGCAACCCGCACGGGGCAACGATGTTCGCGGTCGTGACGGCCTTCCTGCTGGCGTTGCCTGCGAAGCCGGGTGTCGAGTGGAGTTGGCAGACGGCCGGGGGGGGCGGGTTGATTCTGTGGCCCTTGTTCGGTGCAACGAATCAACTGCTGGGCGGTCTGGCATTTCTGGTGATCAGTTTCTGGCTTTGGCGTCGCAACAAGCCGGTGTGGTTCGTTGTGGCACCGATGATCTTCATGCTAATCATGCCCGCCTGGGCGATGCTGATTCAGATTCCCAAATGGCTTGGCTCGGACAAGCCGAATTACCTGTTGGCGTTTATTGCGATCGTTACGTTGGCGTTGGAGATCTGGATGATTGTTGAAGCGATTCTGTTGTGGCCGCGCGCACGCGGTGTTCTCGAAGATGCGTTACCGCCACTCGAGAAGACATCTGCCGTCAGTTCGACCGGTTCGGGTGGGCCGAATTGTTGAGAGTTGTTGGCGTTGGGTGAGCGAATGCTCGGCGAAGTATCAACCGGCTGACGCCGGCCGCTCGCCTTTTTCCTTTTGAACTGAACCTTTTTGACGGAATTACACAGAGTCTTCCATGTCGCGACAATACATTATGACGATCGAGGGCCTCACACGGCTCTACGATGAAAAACAGGTTCTCCATGATATCTGGCTGTCGTTCTTCCCCGGCGCAAAGATTGGAGTGTTAGGTGATAACGGTGCAGGCAAGAGCACGCTGTTGCGCATCATGGCGGGTGAAGATACCGACTTCATGGGGACCGTGCGGCCGGCGAAGGGAACACGCATCGGCTACTTCCCGCAAGAGCCACGCCTCGAAGGATTCGAGACCGTCGACGACTGCATCAACGACGCCGTCTCTGAATCGCGAGCCGTGCTCAATCGTTATAGCGAACTAAACATGAAACTCGGCGAAGACTTGGCGCCCGAGGAAATGGAAGCGGTCTACGACGAACAGGCCAAAGTTCAGGATCGGATCGACGCGGACAATCTCTGGGAACTCGACCGTACGCTGGAAGTTGCCATGGACGCCATGCGACTGCCTCCTGGCGAGGCACGCATCGAGCACTTGTCCGGCGGAGAACAGCGGCGGGTGGCGTTGTGCCGGATTCTGCTGCAAAGCCCTGACCTGTTGTTGTTGGACGAACCGACCAACCATCTCGATGCCGAATCCGTCGGCTGGCTCGAACGTTTTCTGCATGACTTCGCCGGCACGGTGGTCGCCATTACGCACGACCGTTACTTCCTGGATAACGTGGCTGGCTGGATTCTCGAACTCGATCGTGGCGACGGATACCCTTACGAGGGAAACTATTCCTCCTGGTTGGAACAGAAAGCGGCCCGGCTGGCGGTGGAGGAGAAACGCGAATCCAACCGGAGAAAAACGCTCAAGCAGGAACTGGAATGGGTGCGGATGTCGCCCAAGGCACGCTCCTCGAAAAAC
>JBDOMX010001190.1:311-3665 GCA_039831615.1 Planctomycetaceae bacterium | reverse complement strand
TATTAGACGACGTCAGGTTGCTACCTCCGTGAGGCAAAAATGCTTCCGGTGCATTGGAGCAAACCAAGAAAGTTCCGTAGATGCCACAGTCTGGTGCTGCGGTGATGAATTAAGGTAGTCCTTTGGATTTCGTGATCAGCGGGCACTTTGAGTTTCGTGCAAAACGAAACTCCACGATTAAGTGTGCAATAATGCACACAACGACCGTGAAGCATGTCAGAACGACAGGAAGACGAGTGCGTCGGACTCACGCAGAAGATCTTCGTCAGGAACGCGATTTCGGTGGTAGAGGGTCAGGCTTACACGACAACTCAGACAGGCTGTCGCTGGAAGAAAGATAGCCGCCTGACAGCCCCTCGCACCTCCAGCTCGCCGGCAGTGTCATAACTCATCGATACTCATCCCGTTCTTCCTTGCTCATCCTTCTCCAGTCCCGTGTGGGATGCCCGGCCACGGACTGCGGAACAGCAAGCTGCGCGTCAGGCCGGAGCCGTTACAATTGAACCATCGGTCGGAGCGTGATATAGCTGTTCGTCGTGCGGTTCAGCGTGATTTTCAATTTTGATGTTCGCCGAGGCGTTGTGGCAGGTTCCATCTGAAACACGCGGATTGAAACTTGATTCCGCCCAGTGCTCTGAATGGGAGACATTCAATGGGTGAACTTGCGAATGTCGAAAAAGGCGTCGGTTACGTCTTGTACGGTCTTTGTCTGATTTTTGCCGGCATCCTCGTGATGCTCCTTGGGGCGTTCATGCTGGCAGCCGCCTCACCTGCGGTTGTAGTGGCGATGATTACTGTCGGTCAAATGATCCTCACTGCCGGGACGATTCTCGCCCTGGTCGGTCGAATTATGTGTCTTTCGGTTCCGGACGATTGTGCGGCAACCGGAGTCATTTACGCGGCGGTGGGGTGTGATGTCACCGTTGTGCTGATTTCCGCAGCCAGTTGGTTTGTTGATCTCCCACAACTCGTCAGTTTATTGAGTAATCTCCTGTCGCTCGCGGCGACCATCCTCTTTCTGATCTTCCTTGGGAAAATTGCTCAACACATCCGCGACAATGATTCGGAGCAACGCGCCGTCATGGTTTTGAGACTTCTCATCGCAACGTTTGTTACGGTGTTCCTTGGGGTGTGCCTGACTCCGCTTCTGATTGTCGCGTTAATCATGGCGATCATTGGCTTTTTCATCTACGTTCGATTGCTGATAAGCTTGAGGCAGCGTCTGAAGGCGCGGTAGTGTTAAGCCACACAGGCCGTGTGATACGAGTCGCAGGCTGGTTGTCCACCAAAATCAACTGCCGGAGCCGCCGATGTCTCGAATGAAGCCACAGCTTCCCATCGTCGCCAAGGTGTTGATTGGTGTCGTTCTCGCTGCCTTCGCTGTCAACTTGGGAGGGATGTTCCTCACACAGACCGGCATGCTCGGCGTTCCGGAGAGTCCTCTGTCGGAGTGGAAGGGACGGGCGGCGCCTGAGCTGATCGTGTCGACGATCGATGGACATTCCGTGCGTCTGCTGGACCTTAGGGGGCGGCGGGTGATCGTCGACTTCTGGGCCACTTGGTGTCCGCCGTGCATAAAGGAAATTCCGCACCTGCAGAATCTTTCTGAAGAGTTCACCGACGACGACTTGCTCGTGATCGGAGTCAGCGATGAAGATGCTGCAACAGTCCGCGCGTTTGCCAGTTCGCATCGGATCACTTACCCACTCGGCGAGCCCGTCAAATCTGCACCACCGTTCAGTGACATCACTGCTGTGCCCACAACCTTCTTTATCGATCGGAACGGCATGATCGAGAGTGTCCTTGAGGGCTATCACTCCTACGATGAGCTTCGCGAGCATGCGATCGGAACGGTGGACTGATTGATGCGATGGTGGTTGACCGGCTCCCGTGGATCATTGCAGTTCCTGAAAGGAACCAATCATCACTGTAGTATGAGAATGGCCGGAAACGAGTATTGAAGTGGATCCCGACTTTGGGACCAACAGGCGCGAAGGAAGGTTTGGCTGAGATCAAATCTGATCTTCCGCCGGAAACCGATTCAGCCGATCCGGCAACCTCGCCCGAGCCTGCGACACCTCCTGACCCATCACCCACCGACGCACCACCGGCGAAGTGATCTCCGAGCAGAATGCTCTGACTGCCCCACGGTGAAATCGTGTTGCGGTGAGCCGGCAGCTGGTCGTTTGTAAATTGATCCATCGATTGCGGCTTCATTCTTTGTTGCGGTACTGATACTTCGGCGCAGTCCTGTGTTCCCAGAAGTATGCGCCGATCAGGTCCGTTTCCTGTTCATGCAATTGATGCTTTGGAGCATCCGACATTTCATGCCACGAAACCTTCGCTCCGCTGAATCGTGCGTCCGCGGCATGGGTTGCAATCCTCTTGCGTAATTGTGATGCCTTCTTCCTCGTGGCTTTTTTCTTCATCAGATTATCCCTTAAGCACCGAAGATAAGTCGTAACAATCTCCAGAAGAGCCATCCGGCTAAGAGCAGAAAGAAGAACCAGAAGATTGGATAGATCATCAGGCTCCAGAATGCTCCGGCATTTGGATCTGTGAACACATCGAACATTTCATCGCTCCTTCTTCGTGGCTTTTTTCATCGGTTCGTCTCCTCAGAATTCAAAACGTGATCCCTGAACATCAACATCATTTCTGCTCCGGCAAGTCCGGCGAGACCGATGAAGATCGTTCCGGCAATTCCCGGAACCGCTGCGACGACGCCAATACCGACGGACACGAGAGCGACCAGACAGATAAGAAGTGAGAAGACCATAAAGATCTTCGAAAAGTATGAGATCACGATAGCGTAGTGTCTCACCATCTCGTAATCGTTTTCGGGTTGACGTTTCGGACTGTTTGAGGTGGTGACGGTTTCAGGGACACCTGAAACTGTCACCACCTCAGTTCATCGGTTCGTCTCCGTGTCGCAGGTGTATTTTATGGGAAGGGGGGAGCCGAATTGAATACCCGACTCCCGAGAGAGTCACCGTCTACCTCTTAAAAGAGTTCCGGGCGATATCCCTCAACATAAGAACGCATTCGCACCCTGGCAATCGGCGATGAGGGGAAAGACTCCCGAACGAGGTATGTTCGGACCCGTTCGGGAGGAGTCGACCCGGAAGGAGAAACGAACAGGGCGGCTCGGAGGACTAACTCCCGATCGACTCTTCCCGGTTACCTGTTGTGCATTTTCGCCTGGTGAGTCTTCCAGCCGACCCGTTCCATACCGAACGACCTTCGTTGACGATCTGAAGTTCCCGAGAAATAGTGGGCGCGCCGTGACGAAAATGATGGACAGCCAATCTGTTCATCTCAAAGTCCCTGGAGGAGTTTCCTTCGTCGGAGCCG
>JBDOMX010001190.1:0-301 GCA_039831615.1 Planctomycetaceae bacterium | reverse complement strand
CTGTGACCTTAATTTGGCTCATGCTAATTCACCACGCCTTGCTGGTCGGGGGTGTGACCGGCATGCCGCCGGTCTAAGCGATGCAGGTTACGTGATTTGAGAGAAGTTGCCTGTGCGGATGAAGCTGCGTCTGTTCCCGGTTAATGCGTTCGGTGTAGAAGCATTCTCGCTGGGGTGAAGTTCCCGAGAAATAGTGGGCGCGCCGTGACGAAAATGATGGACAGCCAATCTGTTCATCTCAAAGTCCCTGGAGGAGTTTCCTTCGTCGGAGCCGGTCGTCGGTCGCTCACAATCAAGTGAC
>JBDOMX010001058.1:0-16498 GCA_039831615.1 Planctomycetaceae bacterium | reverse complement strand
GGCAAATTCGCCAGTACCTTCGCGAGTCCTATACGGTGGGTCCATTTTACACGCCGATCTGGCCCCCGAAGTGGGTCCGTTTTGCACGCCGATCTCCACCGAGACGGCAGTTTACAGCGTATTACGCTGATTCGTGGCCGCGGCGGAAGTGCCGCAGCCCATCATCCATGGCCCCCGCGAGCCGGAACTCACCACGTCCTTTCGAAAACTGATCTGGAACATCCAGGCTCCCCAACACGTGCCGGTTCCTGCCGTGCAGCTGGTGACACCAGCCAGGGAACTATTCCAGCTCGCCCATTCAGGTGCGCTCGCGAAAACTCAGCCGTTGAGCTGGCCGAGTGGCCCCGTACTGTCGCCAAGTTCGTGGACATCCTGAATTCCGAGACGTTCAAGCATCGAAACATACAGATTATTCAGCGGGGTATCGGCTGAGTAGACCAGGTGGCGACCGGTTTGAATCGACCCACCTCCCTGACCTGCCATGAGAATCGGGAGATCGTGATGTTGATGGGTGTTCCCGTCACCCAGTCCGCTCCCGTATACAATCATCGAATTATCAAGCAACGATCGTTCACCTTCCCGGATGTTGGCAAGTTGATCCAGAAAGTAGCCTAACTCGCTCACGAGATACTGATCAATCTTTCGCAGTTGGGATGTTTTCTCAGGTTTGTCACCGTGATGTGACAGTGTATGGTGACCATCGAGAACGTCGACCATCGTGAACGCCCGCTGGCTGCCTTCGTTCCCCAGCATGAATGTAGCCACTCGTGTCGAATCAGTCTTGAACGCCAGAGCAAGCAGGTCGTACATCGCGCGCACGTGTTGAGTGAAATCTTCCGGTCTGGCATCAGGTACATCCAGATCCGACGGCCTCTGCCGCGAAATGCCTGCGGACCGTTCGATTCGTTGTTCCAGTTCCCGCACCCCCGTCAGATACTCGTCCATTTTTCGGCGATCCGTTCGGCCCAGCATTTCTTTGAGTCGACCGGCATCCACACTGACAGAATCCAGAATACTCTGACGGAAGAAATTGCGACGCTCGCGGAGCTTTGGATTGGCGTTGAACTCACCAAACAAACGTTCAAATACCTCGCGTGGATTTGTTTCCTTCGGCAACGGCGTTGTCGATGACTTCCAGGAGATCGTGTTCGAATACACGCAGCTGTAGCCGGCATCGCAATTGCCTGCATTTCTTCCTTCCTCAATCCCGAGTTCCAGAGACGGCAGCAATGTTGTGCCGCGCAGGTGAGTTGCCGCGACCTGGTCCGCGGACACACCTGCGCGGAGGTTTGCACCCGAAGTCTTATAGGGATGAGCGCCCGTCAGAAAAGTGGCAGCGCTGCGTGCATGGTCGCCCCCACCGTCACCCAGATCGGCTCCATTCTGCTGCGCGAGACCAGTCAACACATTGAAGTGAGACTTCAAATGCGCCAATGGCTGCAGCGTCTCCGTGAGCTCGTAATCAATCCCCGCTTGTTCTGGTTTCCAGGCCGGCTGTATAACGCCGTTGGGGACAAAGACGAATGCCGTACGAATCGGATCGGTGGATGCCTGCCCGACTGCGTCGGCTGTCGACTGCATGCATTCCAGCCACGGCAATGTGACGATCACTCCAGATCCCCGCAGGAATGCTCTTCGTTTAAGTGAAGTGTTGTATTTCATTTGCTTTCTCCGTCACCACGGCGCATCAGAAATGGATCGCTCATGATGATCTCCTGTACAACTCGTGAAAACCGATAACCATCCGCGCGAACGGCCTCCGTAATCTGGTTCACTGCGCAGACATCATAATACTCTAATCCACGCCCCAATGCATACGTCAGCATTGACCGTACAAAATGACGGCAAAACTCTTCCTGGCGGGAACGCAAAACCTCAACCAGATCAGTCGCGCCGCCAATCAATTTACCGGACGGCAATGTCCCTGACGATTCGATCGGGCGGTCGCCGTCGGTCTCACGCCATTGGCCGACCGCGTCAAAATTTTCCAGGGCCAGGCCGAAAGGATCCATCTCCAGATGACAGGCCGCACACTCGGGGTTCGAGCGATGTTGTTGCAGTTGCTCCCGCAGGGTCGCGTCCGGGTTCGACAACTCTGTTTTTTTCAGAGGTGGAACCTGAGGGGGCGGCGGAGGGGGAGCGGCCCCCAGAATATTTTCGAGAATCCATTTTCCTCGTTTAACCGGTGACGTCTTTGTTGGATCAGATGTCAGCGTGAGGATACTGGCGTGAGTCAGGACTCCAGTACGGTGTGAGCCCGCCAGAGACACTCTGCGGAAGTTGTCCCCGTCAATGCCGGCGAGATTGTAGTGGTCTGCCAGTCGGCTATTGATGAACGTAAAGTCAGCATCCAAAAAGGTCAGAATGCTGCGATCCTGTCGCATCACGTCGTCGAACAACAACTCTGTCTCACGTCGCATGTCGGATCGCAGACCGTCGTTGAACGTCGTGAATTGTGACTGATTCGGAGCGGCAATATCCAGGTTCCGCAGGTTCAGCCACTGACTTGCAAAATTGTCAACCAGAGCGCGTGACTTTGAGTCACTCAGCATTCGTACAATTTGTTGCTGCAACACGTCCGGTTGGGCCAGTCGTCCCTGTTTTGCCAGATCAAACAGTGTCTCGTCCGGCATTGTGCTCCACAGGAAATAGGACAACCGTGAGGCTAGTTCATAGTCAGCGATCTGATGTATCTCGTGGACATCGTGTGGATCACGATCTCTCTCGACACGATACAGGAAATGAGGCGAGACCAGTACCGCCTGAACACCCGGATGAATGGCGTCGTTGAACGATTCGCCATGTTCCATGGCTTGCTTCATCAATTTGACGAGACTGTCCAGTTCTTCATCCGTGACCGGACGACGATACGCCCGAGAGGCAAATGACCGGAAGATGCTTCCTGCACATTCTTCCGGCGTTTGGTCCGGACCTGGTGTGCAGTTGATAATGCGAGCTCGCGTGGCCGGGATTCGATCGCGGGCTGCGTCGCGGTCCACTCCGAATGGTCCTTCGACCTCAAGAATGTGCACACCCAGATTTCGGCCGCTGTGTTCTTTATCAGGATGATCGGGATCCTGAATCCCGTTCAGGAACTCAACGGCGAAAATGTGTTCACCGGCTTCCACCTGCAGGCGTGTTTCGAAGAATGTTGACTCTGTATGTTGTTTGACCTCAAACAGCTGTATTGGCTTGCCGCCGAGGTGCATGGTCATCTTCACGGGTTCGTCCCCCGCCTGATCGGCCGTAACCCGTGTTCGCAATATATACTCACCTGTAAAGGGAAACAGGAATTCATTGAAGACCGTTCCTTTTGTTGTGATCATGTGGAACTCATACTTATTGATTTTCGCGCTTCCCGTTCCCTTCAACTGAGGCCCTTCCCGACGGACAATGTGCGGCTGAGTGAGCAAGACACTGGAAAGCGTGGTCGCCGTTATGGTTTCCGCGGCGTTAAGATACTTTTCCATTAACACTGGCGAGAGACTCAGGACGTCTCCAATGTTGTCGAAACCATACCCAACATCGTCGGATGGGAAGCTGGCTGCCGGCTGAAAATCAACACCCATCAAATCACGGATCGTGTTGTTGTATTCTGCTCGGTTCAGACGACGAATCGTCACGCGGCCTGGGTCTCGTCGTTGCGAACAGTCGACATTGATGAATGTCGTGTCGATCCAGGCCCGTACGACAGCGACTTCGTCCGCCGACGGTTGAACGTCCTCGTCCTTTGGTGGCATGCTTCGCTCGGTCAGTTGTCTCAGAACTCGACGCCACTGGATCGGATGTCGTCCGGCTTCCAGCTCGCTGTGATACTTGTCGAGTCTCAAGCCTGCTTCGAATTCATCGCCACCGTGGCAACCGACGCAATACGTTTGCAGAAACGGTTTCACATGGGATTCGAACGTGGAAGCAACTGGTTCCGGTGCCTTCGGTGCGTCACCATCAATCGGCGGCGCAGCGAACACAACTGCTGCTGAAAAGAACCACAGCATGGACATCAGCGAAGGCTGTAATCCGTGTGAAGGGAAGCTCATGAGAACGGCTTTTGGTGCGGCAGCAAGGCACAGGGTACGGACACCACCCCGTTGTTTGTAACGAGCGGGTTAAGGCACCGCAATGACAACATTGCCGCTGCGTGCCACTGATTGATGTTCTGCCATTCCTAAACGACATGGGCCTCCTGACAGGATCATCTCAACCAGCAGACTGGGCGCACAGAGTTGACATCACTCTGAATCAGAACGCAATCGTTGCTCTGCACCTGACGGCGTCACCTACCGCGTATGACGCTGACTCGTGGCCGCGGCGGCAGTGCCAGAGCCCATGATCCACGGCCCCCGCGAGCCAGAACCCGCCACGACTTTTCGGAAATTGCTCTATGGCGCCAACAACCAGCTCACCGCGTCGGCCGTGGTATTGCCTGAAGCGGTGGCAAATGTCAGCTCATCGGCCGCGCCGGCGGACTCGTAAGCTCCTGCAACAAGGGCCAGCGGTTCTGACTCGTCGCCCACCCACAATCGATGCGGCGCAGACAACGACATCAATGCCGGCAGATCTCCGTACTTGACCGCTCCAGGTACAAAACGAGCGTCCTGCCAGCGATTCAATTCTGCAAATCGAAACCCGTCGGTGGCCACGGCGACCTTCGTGAGTTCATCGCCCGCAACCACGCGTGCCGCTGCCAGCAGTTCTCCTCCGCCATTGACCCCGATCGCGTGCAGGGCATCCGCGCTGTGTTCATCGCCATCGATCCATGCCGTCACCGTCAGCAGGTCGTGGACCCGCTGAACGAATAGCGTGTTGTTGTACGTGTAGGTATACCCGGCGTATGGTCGAGGATTGCCGACCAGCGGGTTCTCAGTGAGCGTGGCCCGATTCGTGGTGAACTCGCCCTGCCCCAGTAAGTCGAGCCCCACCACCGCGTATCCCGCAGTGACCAGTCGATCGACATCGGGATGCAAACGTGTTCCGGAAAACAGACCCGCCTTGCCGTTCCCATCGACCCACAACACAACCTGCCGATTCCAGTCCGTCGCCTGCGGATACAACGAAATGATCGGCAGTTGCTCGCCGATACCCGGCAGTGTCAGCAGATCACCGAATTCCAGATAGCCGGCTCGCTCTTGTTTCCAAACCTTTGTCCGCTGAATCTCTTCAGCATTCGGCAGGCCACGCCCAATGATGGTTTCCCAGGCTGCTTTCACGAGACGGGTATACTCCCGCTGGTCGGCCGCCGAATCCGGAGCATGCTCAAACAAAACCGCCCGATCGCGTTGATCCAGTTGCTTCAGCAGTTGACGTTCATATTCGATGCCACCGGAAGGAGCCGGATGCTGGTCAGTCCAGACGGTCGCTTCCACTTTCGTGAACAGTGGCCAGTCGGTTTCCTGAATGGGTTCGGCCAGCCCCAGATGCAGATGGCGGTTCATCCAGGAATACATCAGTTGCCGCGTGATCGCATTATAGTTGTGAGGAAAATGCAGCATCTCCACGCAGTCGACGTCTCCAGGAACACCGAGCATTGAGTAGAGCTGTTTCAGCTCCGGAAAGCCCTTTGTCATCATGGCTTTGGTCCAGTCATTGACCGCCGTCATGGCCTGCGGGCGGGGAGCGAACAGCGCTGCCAGTTCGACATTGCCCGTCCCCACGCGCAGCAGACTGCAGTTTTCGCAGGTGCAGCCGCCCTGCATCGATGTCGAGACCATGCCGTTCGGATATGCCGCGACCGGTCGATCATCGATGGCTCCCAGCAAAATCGTTTGAGTACCGCCGCCACTGCCGCCGGTCACTGCGATGCGTTCAGGATCAACATCAGGCAATGCTTCCAGAAAATCCAGCGACCGAATGCAGTTCCACGTCTGCAGGCTCATGATCGAATGCAGCCGCGATTCTGCCTGTGCGCTGTAGAAACCCCAATTGTCGCTTCCTTCAAGTTCTCCGCGGGGAGTCTTGTATCGGTGAGCAACCTCATTCGAGATCTGCTGGCTGTCCGCATAGCCCAGCATGTCGAAAATGAACGTCACGCAACCCATTCGTGCCAGTTGAACGCATCGCGCCAGCTTGGGCATTCGCCCGGACTGCGGCAGGAATTCTTCGCCTTTCGCGATTTGTTGTTTGATTGTTTCCGGGCCGGCATCCTGCAGGCGACCACCGTGACCGTGTGGACATAATACCGCCGGCCCAGGTGTCGTTGGTGCGGTGGCCGGGCGAAACAACATTCCCGTGACAAAGTGTCCTGGAAGACTTTCAAAGTACACCTTTTCCATCGTGAATCCGTCACGTTCGACTTTACCGTGGATCACGGGATTCAGCGGCGTCTTTTCGGGCATGGGCCACAACCCGGTGGACACGAGCACGCGCTGCTGCAACTCGGCCTGGCGCTGTTCCCAGGCGGTCCTGGATTTCGGAACCTCAAACGGAAAATAGCCATTGAGATCCTTCCGCGCCTGCAGTCTCACGTCATCTGGCTGCTGGCCGACGTCCAGGACATGGTGTTTGTCGGGATCAGCGGCCCAAACAGTGACCGGAGGAGCGATCAACGCGGCAAACAGCGTACAATAAAGAATAGCCTGAACTCGCGCCATGACAGAATCTCACATCCGGGAAAGCAAACACCGGCCATCGCAGCAATGTACCGCACCGCGGCGATCGTACTCCCCTGCTCCAACAAAAAACAACCAGTCAGTGATCGCAGATCGGTTGGAACCGCAACTGGCAGAATCATTCTCCTTTGCCTGACTGTGCGGACAGCGCGTGGCGTTCCGAACAAATGCTCTTATAATTCTTCCGCAGTCCACGAATGACTGATTTCCCGCCATTGTTCCCCGAATTCCCTTCACGATAGAACGTCGTCTCGCCTTTATGTTGTCACCGATCCCATTCCGGATGCTGCTCATCGTGGGAGTGCCTTGTCTGATCCCTGCCGGCTGCAGCGAACCACCTGCGATTCAAAAGTACGTCGTGGCCAGTGAAAACCAGAAGAACCTCACTTCTGAGTTGCTGCGCCGCGAATTTCCTCCGATTCCCTTTCGATGGGACGTCCCGGAAACATGGAATGTGACGTCCAATGACCAGTTCAGCGTCCGAGCGTGGAAGGCCGGACCGCCGGAGAAACAGGCACGGATCACGCTGGGGCAGTTTCCGGCACGCACCGGAATTCCCGCACAAGTGATGCGATGGCGAGGTCAGGTGGGTTTAAAGACCGACAGCGAGGATGCTGCCATGCAGGATGTGCAGGCGCTCCGGACGAAGAATGGAGCGGGTTCGTTTGCCACCGTTGAAGGTGAAGCAGAGACCATTCTCGCATTCATTCTGCCAATCGAAACTCAGTTCTGGATTTTCCGATTCAAAGGTCCCAACAGCACGGCTGAAAGCGAGGACGATCGGTTTCGTCGTTTTTGCGAATCGCTGCAGTACGTGGCGCCGCCCGGAACAACACTCAGCAACAATCGCGAACGGAATCCATCGCTGCCGTCACCTGAATCAACACCCCGGCCGGAGTCCGCAGCCCCGGAATCGACCCGGGAAGAAGCAACATCTGCTCCACCACCAAGCATAGAATCCGCAGGCGACGCGCATCAACTGCCAGCGAATCGTCAGGGGAGGGAGAATAACGATGGCCACCGCAGTCCCACAGGATTTCGTTGAAACAAAACCAAAATCACGCGCGCTGGAAGGCGACATCCGGCAGCTGCTGGCTGTTGCCGGGTCGCTTAAGATCACCTGCAGCCTGTTTGTGATGGGAATGTTCATTATTCTTGTCGGCAGTCTTGCTCAAAGCAGACGTGACGTGTGGCAGGTTGTGAATCAATATTTCCGCGTGTACGTCGCAGAGATAGAAGTCCGTGATTTTTTCCCGCCTTCCATGTTTCCACAGCTGCTGGACTTCAACTGGACCGAGCAGCTTGGTGTCTTCTCCTCATTTTATTTTCCTGGCGGCTGGCTGATCGGCTGGCTGCTGCTGGGAAACCTTTTGGCAGCTCACGGCGCGCGCATCCGCATCCTGGGCAAAGGTCTGAGCGTGCCGTTCGGACTGTTGGCGATCGCCGCCGGTTTCATGCTGATGGCTCTCATCGTCATCACCGGCAACCAGCAAACAGGTGCCGAACAGGGAAACACGTTACTGAGCGCCAGTCAGATCTGGCGATTGTTGCTGAGTGTCATGGTCACGGCCGTCATTGGACTGACTGCTGCGGCACTTCTTGGCGGCACGAAGAGTCGCGCCGAAAAAATGGTTCTGTTTGGGATCGCCGGAACCATTACGGTGCTCCTCACATATTTCGCTGTCGCAGGCCCGGTCAATTTGTCTTCGATGAGGATCCTTTGGCAGTTGATGAAAGCCTGCGTGTGCTCCGCCGTTCTCCTGATTGGGTGTCAGCTGTTATTCAAAAAACGCAGCGGGATCGTGCTGGTCCATACGGGCGTCGCCATTCTGCTGCTCAGCGAACTGGTTGTTGGGCTGTACGGCCATGAAAGTCTGATGACGATCGTCGAGGGGGAATCGGCCAGCTTCGCACGCGATATTCGCGAGGTTGAACTGGCGATCGTCTCATCGGACGGCGATCAGGACTCTGTGGTCGCCGTGCCCGAAGCCATGCTGCTGCAGTCTGAGTCGGCTGTTCAGGCCCAGCGAGGCAGCGACGCCGTGATCTCACTGGCGGAACACGATATTCCATTTGACCTGCGCGTCACTGAGTTTTACCGAAATTGCCAGCTGCGGTCGTCCGAGCCGGACGATGAACTCACCGACACAGGCATCGGATCATTTGCGGTTCCGGTCGAACTCGATCCTGTCGATGGAATGAACGACGAATCTGACAAGAGTGCTGCGTACATCGAAATCATCGATCGTCAATCTCAGGAACCGATCGAAACGATTCTTGCATCATTCAACGCCAGTGAATCGCGCACAGTCGTCCTGCCGGAACGCATCACAGTCGACGGAAAAGAATGGGATCTCAGTCTGCGTTTCCACCGCAACTATCGGCCATACGACGTCGAACTGCTTGATGTTCGGCGGGACACCTACGTCGGATCGTCGACCCCGCGGAATTTTCAATCAAAGGTGCTGATTACTGACAAGGAATCCGGCAAAGCCGAGGAGTTTACGCTGTGGATGAATAATCCGCTGCGCTACAAGGGCGAAACGTTCTACCAAAGCGGTTATCACCCGCTGCCGTCCGGCAAAGAAGCAACAACACTGCAACTGGTTCGCAACTCCGGCTGGATGCTGCCTTACATCGGCTGCATCGTGGTGGCCTTCGGTATGTTCGCGCAGTTCTGGCAAACACTGCGGCGATTCCTTGTCCGGACAACAACAAAGACGTCCATTGATTCGTCTGGCACGGTGGTCCGTCCCAAACAACCGGCCGCCATCTGGGTTCCCGTGGGCGTTGCCATCCTCTGCGTGGCCTGGCTGGGGAGTAAGACTCGAGCTCCCAGACCGGTCGAACAAGCGATGAATCTTTACGAGTTTGCGAAGTTGCCGGTCGCAGGCGGCGGCCGGACACAGCCGGTTGATTCGTGGGCCCGCAATCAGTTGATGCTGACGTCTCACAAATCCACATTCAAAGGCGAATTGACTGCACCCGAACTGGATGCAAAACGGGACAAGCTGCTTGGGACAATTCAGGCCCGCTGGCCCGACGTCAACTTTGATTCGTTGAAATCGTTCAACGGGGAGTACGAAGACTGGATTGAAGAACTGGTTGGTCTGACTTCGTCCAGCGAAGAAGCCGTCGAAGCGCGTGTTCGAGAAGAAATGATTGCGAAAATGAGCGCGGTGCGCTGGTTCCTCGACATGGTGGCCAAACCGGATCGGGCCGTCCGGCACCGCGTGATCCGCATCGACAATGATCAGGTCCTGGCATTGCTGGGCCTTGAGCAGCGTGCAGGCCTGGTTTATTCGCCTGCAGAGATTCACGAGAACCTTAAGAATCTGGAACAGATCGATAAGGACGCTCGCCAGCTGCAGCAAGCCAATCAGGACAATCGCGTTTCGTCGCTGCAGCGCCGAGTCATGGCTCTCTACAACACAATTCGGCGACTCGACACGATGCAGCAGGTGTTCCGGCCCGCAGACAGCGGCGATTTGCTGCCGTCGCTCGTGGAGTCCTGGCGCATTCTGGATCGGCTGCAGGGCGCTCCCGTCCCCATGGGCATCGCGACCGGGATCGACGACAGCCAGGGAGCCTGGGAGACGGTTCTGGCGGGAAGTTTGCTGGCGAACTGTCGAACCGAAATGCGACAGCGCAACTTCGCGAGCCGGGATGATCTGGAATCGTGGTTCCGTGATGACCTGCCCAAAGAGACGCTGCTGAGTTCTCTGGAATCCAACCACCGTCTTTTGCAGGAAGCTGCTGCCGAAAAGGCGGGTGATCAGCCGCTTGAAGACAACGCGGCGAATCTGCTGGCTGCAACACTGGTTCCTGCAGTTAACGATGGATATGACCGCGAACTGTTTTCACTGATCGCCGCTGCCGATCCCGATCAGCCGATCGCACAGGTCGTGGAAGATCTGGACGAAGATCGACTGCGGAAGATCGCCGGTGAGAAAATCACTCGTGACCTGTTCGATATTTTTCGAACTCTCGAGAACGACGAGGCTGACAAACGACTGGAGCTGGTTCGCGTCCGCATTCAGCAGTTGCAACAGTCCAGTCCGGACCGTGCCAGCCTGGGAGAGGCGATGAACGGCGAGCTGTTCGCCATTCTTCTGGATGACCTGTCCGAACGTGCTGGTACGCTCATCTATTCGTCAGGCGACGATGATGCATTCGCGGCATCGGCCAGCGGAATGCTGGGGGCTCTACAGGCATGGACAGCCGGAGACGTCACGGCATTCAACGAAGCGGTGACCGGTTACCGAGACTATCTCAGCGAACATGAGGTTGCTCGAGTCGACACGCCGGTTGTCCGACTGGAGACGTTTTTTAACCGCTACGACCCGTTCGGGAAGGCCATGTACCTGTACCTGCCAGCGATGTTGCTGTCGTTTCTTGGCTGGATCCTGTGGCCGAAAGTGCTGCGAAACACGGCCTTTGCCATGATCATCGTCGCATTCGTGGTGCACACTGTGGCGCTGCTGCTGCGTATCGAGATTTCGGGACGGCCGCCGGTCACCAGCCTGTATAGCTCCGCCATCTTCATCGGATGGGCAATCGTGGCGGCCTCCATGGCGATCGAACGACTGGTCGGCTACGGGATCGGCAACATCGTCGCCGCTTCAGTTGGTTCGTCCACTCTGATGATCGCCCATTATCTGGCTCGCGACGAAGGGGACACCTTTAGCGTCATGCAGGCGGTGCTTGACACGACTTTCTGGCTGGCGACTCATGTCGTGTGTATCACGCTCGGCTATAGCGCCACGTTTCTCGCCGGCATGCTGGGCCTCTGTTATGTGGTCATGAGTTTCAGGGCGTCGCGGTTGGCTGCCGTCGATCACGCTGGACCGAGCGGCTCCACAGACCTCGCCTTCCTTGGCAAGGTGGTTTATGGAATTCTGTGCTTTGCATTGTTCTTCAGTCTGGTTGGAACAGTACTGGGCGGTCTCTGGGCTGATGATTCCTGGGGGCGTTTCTGGGGCTGGGACCCGAAAGAAAATGGAGCGCTTATCATCGTGATGTGGAACGTCGTGATTCTTCACGCGCGCTGGGACAAAATGGTACGCGATTACGGAACGGCTGTGCTGGCCATGGGAGGAAATATTGTCACCGCATGGTCCTGGTTCGGAGTCAACGAATTGCGAGCCGGCCTGCACAGTTACGGCTTCACCGAAGGTCGGATGGGCATGCTGATGGGATTCATAGGAGTGCAACTGGCCATCATTGTGGCCGTGACGCTGTTTCGACCAAAGAAGACCGCATCCGTGGTGTAGCCTGACACTACCGCAGCATCTCCATCATCACGGTCACCAGAATCGACAACATCACCAGCAGCAGCAGTGAATAGCGGGGCCAGGCGGCGACAGCCTGGCCTTCCTTTTGAGACCGCACTCCCACGGCACGAAACGCCAGCGATGTTCCAAGAATAATCGCCACCATATTCGTGACAAACAGCAGCAGGGCGCCACCCCCCTTGACGAAATCGCCGTGCGCCAGAGCAATCCCGGATGTCGCAATCGGCGGTACCAGGGCAGCGGCGATTGCCACGCCCGGCAAAGCTGAAAACAGGTTTGGGCGCCCCATCGCGTAGGCTGCCGCCGTCCCGCTCGCCAGTGCAATCAACAGATCGTAGAACTGGGGATGAGTGCGAGTTTCCATCTCGCGTGGAAACTGCATCGATGCGGTGTCCGCACCGCTGATCAATGGACCAGGCCAACCGGTCCACGACAAAACCTGGACACACCATCCGAACAGCACGCCGATCAGCATGGCTGTGGCAAAACCGCGTAACGCGGTCCGCAGTGCGATTCGTGTGAGGAACGAGTTGCCGTGGGCGACACCAAGTCCCACGCCGGCGATCGGAGTCATCAGAGGAGCGACGAGCATCGCGCCAACGATGACGGCTCCGGAGTTTTCGGCCAATCCCAGACACGCGATCAATGTCGCCAGACTGACAAGGAATATGAAATCAAAATCCCACTGGGAGCTGGTTTGGATGCGCGACACGAGGTCGACTCTTTCATCGCGCGCGAGTTGAGGCACAATCGACCGCATCCAGCGACCCGCTCGACTCAGAATTCGATTACTCAATGACTGGGCCGGCCGCACCGCCGCAAGCGCCGGAATGGCTTCCGGGTCGCCCGAGGCGGGACCGGCCGCAAAAAATCGTCGCAACATCTGCAGGTTTGTTGCACCGGTCAGGATCAGGTCAAATTCTGATGGGTCCAGCTGCTTAACAGCTGCAGTAAGATTCCCCGATACGATCACCCGTTGTTCGAAAGCCTCCTGTTCGTAACGATTCAGATTCTGTCGCAAAAGGCTGCTGAGCTGGCGCATACCAACAGACAGTGCCAGATCACCGATGTTCGGTTCAACGTAAACGGCAGTGGCTCGCGCTGCACCATCAACGGAAGTCAGGCGAGCCGCATGCGCCAGAACAGCTTCGTTGTCGAAGCCATCCTGGAGGATCACGGCCAGCCGAATTTCCTGTTCGAACGTCTTTGAATCATCCTGAATCAGCATGACTTCGCAGTCGAGATTCTCCAGCATCGCAGTTTGCCAGTGGTCTGCGTCGCTCCGATTGCGGGAAATGACGGGTGCCGGGACGATGACCAGCGCGGGATTCAATTCCGCGAGTTGATCCGCAATCCGGGAAGACCAGTCATCGCCCAACAGCTGATAGAGTTGAATTCGAACCGATGCACGGGCCGACGCCGATACTGCGTCAACTTCAGTGGATCCCGTCCCGGCCTGCACGGTGTTGCGACACAGTGTGACGAGTTCGGAATCGTCGTCCGACGGCTCGTCGCCGATCGCCACCAGCCGACTGCTGCCCTTCGATCGCTGAGGTAAGACAATCGACAGATCAACTCCGGAACGCAGAGCGATCACGCGGGCCCATGGGACAAGAGCCCGCACTTCGTCGGACTGAGCAGCAATCAGTATTGCGGTCACTGAGTTTCCTGAATTCAATAAGTCCGCTGCGGCAGACGTGGCCTGATGACCGTTGTCTGCCGGACAGGTTTGAAAATCGTCCGTTCTTGTACAGGGTGCACGCTTGCTGTGTACAGAATCCACGACAGAATAGTGAATCTCTGGCTCAATCAACCCACCAAATCACGTTCAGGACATTTCATGAAATCCCTCACCATACTCCTGCTTACACTGGCCGTCACCGTGACTTCTTCTGCTTTCGCTGCCGATACCGTCCACGAATTCAAAATGAAATCTCTGCAAGGCAAAGAAATCGACCTCGCAGAATACAGGGACAAGGTGCTGCTGATTGTCAACACGGCCAGTGCATGCGGCCTGACGCCGCAGTACGAACAGCTCCAGGCGATGCACGAAGAATACAAAGACAAAGGGCTGATCGTCCTGGGATTCCCCTGCAATCAGTTCGGTCAGCAGGAACCCGGGACAGCCAAAGAGATCAGCGAATTCTGTGTCGAAAACTATGGTGTGAAATTTGCCATGTTTTCAAAGATTGACGTCAACGGCAAAGACCAGGCAGCGCTCTATGAGTTTCTGAAGGCGAAAGCGCCTTTGGAAGAGGACGGCAAAAAGAGCGCGAAGAATGACATACGCTGGAACTTTGAAAAATTCGTCGTCGGCAAAGACGGAAAGGTTTCCGGTCGTTTCAGTCCTCGAACCAAACCGGACGCAGAAGAAGTTGTCACCGTGATCGAAAAAGAACTTGCTGAATAGTCCGACTGACATGGGGACGGGACGTTGTTTTCCTCGTTCCCAGGTGAGAGCTCCGGTTCAGCACGAAGACGGACGCCTCGAAGAACGAACGAAAGAGTCAACCGAATGGCGGGCCTGTGTGCCGTAATGTACAGCGAAAAATGGAATCGCGACTGGAAAACACTCGCAACATAAAAACCACGATCAGTCACTGCACCCGATGTGATCATCGTCGATCTGATGGATGGTCGGTTTCTCAAGCAGTATCAGTACTCCAGGTGGGGCGTTCCACTGTTGATGCGATGGCAAAGCGATACCGCGAGCAAGGAGAAGCCGGACTGGTGGACCGGCGTGAAGACAACGGCAACAAAAAACTGTATGACGATGATCTGACACAATTCCGTGATGTTGTGGCGGGGTCACGTTCAGCGAGAATTTCATCCTTTCTGGTCGACAAACGTAAACAGAGCCGCTTCCGGATCCTTCCATACGCCGAAGAACCAGGTTTTGCCCTTGGTCCTCTTCGCCCACTGGCCGATGCGATGAGCATACAAGAGGAAGTCTTTTCGCGGCTTATCCGGCTTCCGATTGCTGTTCCTGGTAGCGATTGGCATAATCCAGCTCTGGGCATTGGGGCTTTGCTGCACCCGACGCCTTCGGTGTTGGTAGCGGGCGTCGTAACGAAAAAGGTGTCGTTGCACATTGCCCGACAGCTACAAAACATCAAGCGCCCGTAGCTCAGTTGGATAGAGCAACGGTCTTCTAAACCGTAGGTCGCAGGTTCGAATCCTGCCGGGCGTACTTTGTTTTTCATTGGTGAAACGACTGTCAACGTTCTGATTTCCATCGCCGTGTACCTCTAAAATGTACCTTGGCGGATTCAAACAGGTACATTTTCAAACAGCCGGTCAACTGCTTCGGCAGCGTCCGCCTGAGCCCCCTGCATGAGGTGGGTGTACGTGTTCGCAGTCAGGCTGTAGTCACTGTGTCCCAGCCGTTCCTGCACGACCTTCATCGGAACTTTTGCCGCCAGCATCAGCGATGCCTGAGTGTGCCGCAGGTCGTGAAATTTGAACCCCTCGTCGATCCCTGCGGCTTCCCGTATCGGGTGCCAGACCCTGCGGTCAAAGTTCGATGATCGATGCAACGTGCCCGTTGTGGTGGGAAACACCAGCGGCACCTCTGACGGGTCCATGCACTCACTGCGTGCCTTCTCCAGTCGTCGCTGCAGTGCCTCGATGGCAATGCCTCCCAGCGTCACCATGCGGCGTCCTGCCTCCGACTTCGTCTCTTTGACCCTGAACCTGCCGCGAACTTCTTCCAGCGTCCCACGAACCGACAGGACGCCTTCAGAAAGATTCACCGCAGGCCATTCCAGCGCCAGGATTTCACCCTTCCTGAGTCCAGTCATGGCAGACAGGATGATGGAATCACCCAGCCGATGCTCTTTGCAGCCAGTGAACAGGCAGCCGCATTCATGGACTTCGAGCGGCCTGATTTCACGCCTTCGGACTTTCGGCATGTCGACGGCATTGCACGGGTTG
Source organism: Planctomycetaceae bacterium (assembly GCA_039831615.1). Classification (GTDB taxonomy): domain Bacteria; phylum Planctomycetota; class Planctomycetia; order Planctomycetales; family Planctomycetaceae; genus S139-18. Next base: position 666 of record JBDOMX010001058.1, on the reverse strand, counting down.
CTGTCGATAATCTGCAGCTTGATTGCCCGATTGAGTGCAACACGGAAGACACGTAACGCCCGCTTCCGCATGTTGTTCGTGAACTTCTTTCGGGTCATCGCCGCCATCCAGGTGCTGATGTCCATCGCATTCAGGCGATCCAGTTTTTTCGCACCGAGGAATGGCACGATGTACAACCTGATGGTGTGTTCATACTCGTGGTGAGTTGTTGCCGCCCGGTTCGGCTTCACCTCGTTCTCCAACCACCACGACAGATAGGCCATCAGCGTGCCCTTCTGCCGCTCGAAGTCGAGTGTCCTGCCGCTCTGCATCCTCAGTGCCGCCAGTTTGCTGAGCACCTCAGTTTCAGTTTTCCCGTACACCTGCTTTCGTTTCGGTTTTCCAGTGGTGGCATCGATGCCAACCTGAACACGTCCGACCCAGCGGCCATCAGATTTGCGCTGGAAAATGGTGCCTTCGTTCTTCGCTCGTTTCGCCATCGTCTCATCCCCTGAATGGGTTTCTGAAAAGTCCCCGACCGAAACGGATCGAACCGGGGGAGCCTTCCCTGGCGAATCGTCGTGTGATCCTTCAACACTCCGTGTTCGACGCGGTCCTCCACCTGATTGGGCAGGAGCGCAGCGTCATCACTGAATTGAAACCTGGGTGGAAGGGTCGGCAGCGTGC
>JBDOMX010000144.1:0-3674 GCA_039831615.1 Planctomycetaceae bacterium | reverse complement strand
GCCGGTGAGCAATCTGCATACATCTGATCATTGACGCCTCCGTGGGCACCGAATGCAACGGCATCGAACCCCAAAGAAATCGCACGACCAATCGCAACGGACAGCATGATCATGTTGCGGTTTGGCACTGTCGTAACCGCGATGTTCTCGGCAGCATATTCACCGTGCGGCACATCCACGTCGGTATCAGTCAGGGCGTTTGCCCCGAACAACGGGACCAACCTGGTAAGATCGACTTCTTCTTGTGGCGTCTCCGTGAGGTCACATATTGCCTTCGCGGCATCCAGTTCTCGCCGGTGACGCTGTCCATAATCAAACGTGACAGCATGAGTTTCATGCCCTTCCGCACGCAAGTGATACAACAACGTCGTTGAATCAAGTCCCCCAGACAGAATGACGATTGTTTTCATGGCGGGTTCTAATTTCAACCTTAAGTTACTTGTCTAGTAAATACCTAAGTAATATCGATATATATGCACCATACCGAACACATCCACAAAATCAAGAGAGTACGGACGCCCTTCAATAACTACATTTTGCATTTGCAATCGAATTTGTAACCTACGTTCGTTGTGTACCTGACAACTCCGCGCCCGCGGATGGTGTACCGGGTTCGCCTTTAGGCTCAGGTGCCCCTCACAGCGCGCACATAATCAATCAAGGTTTCCACCATACGGATTGCGGACTTGCTGGACGGTTCGAGCGTTACTTGCGTACTCTGCCGATTGTCCTTAATGCCGTTCGTGGCGGCGTGTTTGGCGTCCCAAGTGTTGACGATGAAGATGTCGGCCGATCGGGCAAGGCTCTTCATGCGGTCAGTGAGGGACTTGTCGTGGATGTAGTGGATTTTGATGTCGTCGAAAGTTTGTTCCGCTAGTTGGCCGAAGCGACGAGCTATTCGCTCGGTTAGCGAGTAGACGGCGATGCTTTGGCCCTTGAGTAGCCCGTGGATGTCGGTTTCGGCGACTTCGGCGTCTGCTTCAAGTTCCGGCCGCAGTCCGCGGACAAGTTCAATGAGGTTGAGGTCGGTAGCCAGGAGTTCGAGGAGAGACCACTGGGCGCCACTGACGCGTCGCGTCCATGCTCGACTGGAATCGGCGATCGCAGCGAGGATCGGCGTTAAATCCGCGTGCTGTTGTGTGCCAACGTCGATCAGCAAGTCAAGCATCGACAGCACCCAGTCGAGGTGTCGCGGTGCTGACATCGTTTTCCAAAGGTAACTGGTGATTTCAGTCGCGAATGTGAAATCGTTGTTGTTAGCCTCAACGCTTGGAGCCGTTGTTAGAACGGCCTCTATGAGTTGTTCCACGGCTGCGAGATCGTCGGTTCCAATCGTGTCGTCGTAAATGAGCAAGTCGATCAACGCGTTGTAGATCGGCTTGTTTACTCGCGAAGCAGGCTGGTCGACGAGGAATGAACGTATGAAGATTGGGACCGCGTTTCGGATGACTTCGGCAGCTTTGCCGGTTCGAGACAGTTTTAGCAGTTCTACAACTCTCGAGGGCTCGAATTTCGATTCATCTGCCCAGTCCGGGATGCCGTACTCAAGGACCTGATTGACGTCACTAAGATCTTGGTCCTGGTCGACACATTGGAACCAGTCCTCGATTGAGGCGATGGGCATCGCATCGCCGGTGGTGTCTTGCCCAAGAATGCCGCTCAGAATCTCGATTTGGCCTGTGCAGACACGTCTTCCCAGAACTTTTCCGCAGACCTCGTCCGGAGCAGAATTGAGATAATCGATCGCTTTTCCGGCAGCGACATGCGTGTCCACTTCCACGGCCGCCTCAAGAACACGGCACACCGACCTATAGCTTGGTGTGTGATCGAGATACAGTGCGAACGCTTCGTCGAAGTTGCCCTCGTTAAATCGAGTTTCGGCGTCATCGTACGTCGTAGTGGGATCCGTGACCACGACACGCACAGCACTCTCTGAAAGCGTCGCCAACAGTGCGTCGCACCAGGCGTGATCGGCATCAGCGACGCTGTTTTCAATCAATCGATGGGCAACCTGCTGTTTAGCAGGGTCTGAGGCAATTGCCGCGACGACCGCAAATTTAATTGCATCGTCCGAACGAATCCCTTCGGTCGAACGAATAAGTGACCGGTAACGCATGCCGACATTTCGGTAGGTGTCGATCGCAGCTTTCGCGTCATTCGAATTTTCGTGCTTTAGGATGAACTGCCGATAGACTGCCGTGGCAATCTGTTCTGATATGCGTTTCGGACGCCTCACCTGGAGCAGGTCGCCCAGGATAGGCATGCTGAGAATCTCGGTCCATTGAGCAAAGAACCCAAAAATATGAACCTGAAGAAAAGCCAGATTGGTCGCACTCAACCGACCACGGCTTCGAATCTCCGCGTAAACCTGCCATGCTGATTCCTGATTGCCTGCAAGGATCGCCATTTCAAGATCGCGGAGCAGGCGCCCGATCGGCTTGATGACGGCAAGCGATCTCGAAGACTCACAATCGCGGCATTCGATAAGTCTTCCAAGCAGTTCGTTTACTTTTGCACGATGCTGGTTGTCTGCAACTGACAATCGGAATACCAAAGAGCCAAAGTGTTTCCTGCAGAGTTGATCAATAGCATCGTTTTCGGCAAGTCTCGCCAGTTCGCCGTTGAAATCGGCATAGCTTGGGCCAACAAATGCCAAGAGCGTTTCTCGCATTGAACGAGCTTCACGGGGATCGGTACAAAGCACGTACCACGCGGTCCGTTTCGATCCGATCTCGACTCGCGGCAAAAGAAAAGGGCTTTGCTGCTTCTGGAACCGGAGCACCCACCGTTCGAGTGACGAACGCACGGGATCGGTCGGAACGCCGGATTCGTACTGCTCCCACTGGATCGCATTGTCATTGCCGAAGAAATTCTTCAGGAAATTCTGCGGATCGGCGATTGTTCGAGTCATTGATCCGCCTCGTAATTCTCCTGAAAATGAATTCGGGCTTCGGCAATGGATTCCGGCGAACGGTCAAGCGAGACCCCCTCGTGATTCACTTCGACACCGTTGTAAGTCAGATTCATCGAACCGCTCAGGTAATAGTCTTCGCCGAGCAAGCCTTTCAGGTGCAACGTGTCGCGAATTGTGACACGTAAGTTCTCAACAGCACCCGACACAATGCTTAGGTCACGCATCTTTTGGAGAAACGTGTCGTTGTGAGGATCTGGCCGAGCTACGATGTGGACGACCGATTCGTCCATAATCTGCGCAAAAACTTCGCTCAGGCGAATGCGCCTCAAGCCCCAGGTGGGCACCAGCGAGGAAAATTGTCCGCACCGATTGTCGAGGATGTCGATGTCAGTAATCCAGGGAGAGACTAACCAGACCGTATCGCTGGGAACCAGCAGTTCGGCAACGAATATTCCTTCGAGAAGCTCTCGGATTTCTGCCCGACTTGTTGTCTGTGTAGTGAAGGTGTTTCGATTGTCAGACGTCTGGCCGTTCATTGCACGCCCTCCGGCAACGAGAGGACAATCTCGACCGAATCGGTCCTGCGGTCTACTCGGTTAATCTTGGGGTGCAGCAGCAAGTATCCGGAATCAATGGGAACGGTCATCACGTCCATCAATGACTTTCGTAGTTTGGGCAAGTCATCGGGGCTTGATTCTAGGATTACTTCGCTGTCGCGAACCAAACACTCGCGGACTTTGTTCCGCCAGTCATCTTGATT
>JBDOMX010001067.1:0-16515 GCA_039831615.1 Planctomycetaceae bacterium | reverse complement strand
AGAAAATGTTGCGAGACGAACACGAGAAGCTGACGATGTCGGTCGACAGGCGACTGGATAGTCGGGCCGACGCAGAACGTACCGCCAAAGGAATCGCGGCTCCCGTCCGTCCAAAAAAGAAGATACCGCCTGCTGCTCCGCTGGCGGACAAACAACAAAATGAACAGGTTGATGCTCAACCTGGCGGAACCCAGACCGCTGTACCGCCAATGTACTACCCCGGAATGCCAGGGTATCAAATGCCCGGAATGATGCCCGGCCAGCCGATGCCTTTTCCAGGGCAACAACCGTATCCCGGCCAGCCGATGCCTTTTCCAGGGCAACAACCGTATCCCGGCCAGCCGATGCCTTTTCCAGGGCAACAACCGTATCCGGGCCAGCCAATGCCGATGGCTGGCCAGCCGATGATGCCTCCCACCCAGCCATCGCCCGGTCAGGTCCCTCCGGGGCCGCCGGCACCAGGGGCGCACGCTGCTTCGCAGCCCGGCAATCAGGTCTCTGAAAAATCGGACACGTCGATTCCATCGGCGGCTGCTCCCGATGCAGCAAAGTCAGGTGCGAGCGAGCCGGAGGAAGCGACGGAAGACGACGTCCAGGGACTGCTGGATATGATCGAATAATCCGACAGCCATTGCGTCAGAAACAGGCCCGTCGAGGCCTGCCGTAAACAGCTGGAATCGCAAACAATCGACCCGGATTATTTGCGGTCACACCCTAATGACTCACCCCTGGACCAATTTTCATGGTACTCCGACATCCTCTTCCGTTCGAAAAACCGATCAGCGACCTTGAAGATCAACTGGCCAGGCTGGAGGCGATTCCGGATCCGTCATCGTCTGTTCAGGACAGCGTGAGACGTATGCGGGTCGAGGTCACTCGGATGACGCGGGAACGTTATGACAATCTGGACCCGTGGGAGATTGTTCAGGTGTCCCGTCATCCGGAACGGCCTCAAACTGCCGACTATCTTGAGCTGTTATTCGATGAATTCGTTGAACTGCACGGCGACAAGGCGTTCGGGGACGACCGAGCGATTGTGACTGGATTCGCCAAGCTGGATGGGCGTCAGGTGATGTTGGTCGGTCATCAAAAGGGACGTACACTCAAAGAACGCCATGAGTGCCAGTATGGGTGCGCTCATCCGGAAGGTTACCGCAAAGCGATGTCGAAAATGGAAATGGCGTCACGATACGGGCTTCCAATCGTGTGTCTGATCGACACTCCTGGAGCGTATCCTGGCGTGGGGGCAGAAGAGCGAGGTCAGGCCTACAACATCGCCGTCAATCTCCGCGACATGTCGACTCTCGAAGTGCCCATTATTTGCGTGGTGATTGGCGAAGGTGGCTCCGGCGGGGCGTTGGGGATCGGCATCGGCGACTATGTGGCGGTCATGCAGAATGCCTACTATTCGGTGATCAGTCCTGAGGGCTGTGCGGGGATTCTTTGGAAACATCAGAAGCACGCGCCCCTGGCGGCTCACGCACTGCGATTCACCAGTCGCGATCTACTGGAACTGGGCATCGTGGAGGAAATTATTCCGGAACCACTTGGCGGTGCGCACCGAAACCACCGCCACACCGCCGCGTCACTTAAAGGGAGCATCCTCGCTGCACTCAGGACCCTTGATGAACTTAGCATTGAGGAATTGCTGAAGCGACGTTACGACCGATTCCGCAGAATGGGGGCATTCGAAGAAAGTGGGGTTGCCTGAAATGTGCTTCCGACGGGAGGGCGGATCGACCAGATGGTCGACGCCAGCGATGAGATTGAAACGTCCTTTGGTGGGAAGTCCGGTCCAGACCATTATGTTCCGGGACAAGCTTGTCTGGCTGTCGAGTGATCCATCGTTAGCAGGCATCGAGCAATCCTGCGAATCCCTGCCTGACTCCCGGTCCAACCGAAGACAGAATCGATTTCTGCAACACTCACAACGTCCGATAATGTCCGTTATGTTCGGTTAACAGGGAATTGTCACGGCGATTGATGTGGCTCGTATTTGAGCCTGGCCTTTGCGAGCCAATCGTTTGGCCGTTCTCTGCTACCGAGACCGCTGCAGGCGAGACTTCAGATCATAGCTGCTGAGTTGATCCACGGACACCCGCGCCTTGACCAGCTGATTCAGGATTCGATCATCGATTCGCGTGTTAGCGTCGGTTCGGGGATCCGGGTCGAGACCGCTGCCGATTAGATCGGAGTACCAGTCCTCCAAAACAGCAAGCTGAATTCGCTCAGGAACACCCGCGAGATGCTGATTGATTCGGATGGCCACGTCATCGTAGTTGGGGTATTCATCCACGATCAGTTGCAGCAGTCTGGAACTGGCAACCGAGGCCGCGCTTCCCCCCTCCCCCTGCTCCTGCCCGCTGAGCAGCCCATAGAGTTCGTTCTGCAGTCGAGTCCGTTCAGCGCCGCTGGTGGGATATTTCAGGTCCTGCACCCAACGTTCGCGATCGGCAACCGTCATGCGTTGCCATTGATTTCTCAGCGTTGCCAGTCTCCACTGACTCAGTGTTGTTTCCGGCAGGACATCGAGAAGTGCCTCGTACGATGATGGCGTTGAGGTGTCGTTGTCCGTCCTGTCCCGTGGGAATCGAAAGTCGTCTTCCGAATCGTTCACAGGACCGTCATTGTCGATTCGTTCACCAAGAAGATCTTTGAGCGCGTGCTCAGTCGACACCTCTTCACCGGCGTGCTCGTCATGAATCTCCTCAAGTGCCTTCTCAAACTTTGCCAGGCTTTCCTTGATCTTTGGATGAGCATCTTTCGGAATCAGCGGACCAATTTGATCGAGCGTCCAGCAGGCAGCGTATCCGGTTTTTGACCGAACGACTGTATCCTGGAGCTGCGCTGAGAGGGTGACGGCGAAGAATGTCAGCACCAGTGAGAGGACAGCTCCCTTCAACAGTCCAAACAGTCCTCCCAGATGACGGTCGAAATCCCTGAATTTTGCTTTTTCAACGACGTTACTCAGCGACCTGGCGGCAAGAAACGTTCCCAGTGAAAATCCAAGGTACAAAATGAACATTGCAACCCAGTGGCGAAGCGGAGGGTCGAAACCAATGTGTGTTTCAATTTGAGGAGCCAGTTTGTCGGCGAATTTGAAACATAGAACAATTGCGAAGATCCACGCCAGCTGCATGACGAGACCTCGGGCGGCTCCCTGCCATGCTCCGTAGACCAAAATCGCCAGAATGACCAAGTCGTACCAGGGCATAATTTGCTGTGTCTCAAATCAACTTAGTGAGAAATCCAGAAGCAGCAGTATAGGGTGGCTGCGTCAGGCACGAAAAGGTCGTTTTCCACAACGTGGGTTGACCCGCAGTGATGGTCATCACGCCAGCAGCCGGTCTATTCAGGATTTCGGTTTACCGGACCGTTCAGCTCGCAGGATGGGCGCACAGCAGGCAAGGGCACATCCCCTAAATTCAATGTGCAAGAACGGACGACCAGGCTACACTCCGCCTGAACTCACACGATCGCATGCCGAAACCCATCGTTCGGCGGCGAGCGCTGTGTTCGCAACCGCTGGGCCGGCACACCACATTCATACACCTTTCTTCAGTCCTCTCTGCAGCAGCGATCCTGAACTGTCCCGGTTGTGGCATATGAATAACTCTCCACCGACCGCCGGTCGGACGAATTTTGAATTTGCGAGTGCACCGCGGATTCGGCGACTGCTCATCAGTGCGTCCTTTTTGATCGGTGGGGCGTTCGCCGGGGCAGCAGCGCTGGCACAGCCTGCTCTTACGCAGCCAGCAGTCACTGCCGACTCCACTGAATCTGCAGCTAAACCTGCTGTGCCGACGTCCCCGGAGGGAATCGTTGAGGCAATCGGGTACCCATTCGCGGCCGTGTTTGTGTTAGCGTCGGTGGTTGCGCTCTGGTCGGCCATCGAACGCCTGGTCCTGTTGAGAAAACGTCGAGTGATTCCGCGGGCATTTGTGGACCGATTCCTGATGCACCTGCGAACCGGTCGCATGGACAAGCCGAACGCGGTCGCTGTCTGTCAACAGAATGCAAGTCCGGTTGCTGAAATCTTCCTGCATGGCGTCCGCAAATGGGGTAAACCCGGCGTGGAAATTGAACAGGCCGTTATGGACGGTGGCGAGCGTCAGGTAGCCCTGCTGAAGAAGCGTCTGCGCGTCCTGAACGGAGTTGCCACGATTATGCCGCTCATTGGATTGCTGGGCACCGTCACAGGAATGATCGAGGCTTTCAATAACATTGCGGACAGTAACGCCATGGGACAGGCGGAGATTCTGGCATCGGGAATCGCGTTGGCCCTGTTGACCACGGCCATCGGGCTGTTCATCGCCATACCAGCGCTCACGGCCTACATGTTTCTCGCTGGTCGTATCGATGCGCTTGTTGTGGAAATGGATCGACTGGGGCAGGAAGTGGTCCACTTGATTTCTGCAGAAGCACTTCGTGAACGAGGTGAACCGTCGTCAGATGTGCCGAGAAAAAAAGCAGCACAAAAGCAACGACTGCAGAAGGAACGTGCGCAAGAGGAATAGTTACGTCTCTTTCGTCGGCAGGTTGCACACGAATGGGCGTGAGCCACCACAGGCGTGATTCGTGTGCCGTAGTCGAGGGCAGGCCCTCTTGATGGCCTTCAATGGATCGCTGACTCGTCCGCTACGCGCCGATCAGCGGGATTGAGTTGCGGCAGCACCGGCTTGTATCGGTAGTAGACCTCAAGAGTGAGGGTCGCCAAACTGGACTCGAGCAACCGGCCACCCTGCTTCGTATGCATTCCGGATCGTGGTTTCCAGCTTCCTTTTCCCGGACCGTGCATGACCTGGCTGCCGATCAGATCGTCGCGCATGCGTTCATTCCATCGCGTCCACTCTTCGCCGCCCCAGTTGCGCATAACCTGAGTGGCAAAGTAAGTCGTGTAAAGATTTTCATAAGGACCGGCTTTATCGAGCAATGCCACCCCGGCCCGCATGTCGCCATCGTCTCGTCCCCAGCCCAGGTACATGCGGCACAGCAGTGCCATCGCCGTCACACTGTTTTTATACGTCCTTTTTTCTGCTTCGTAGCCGTACCGCCCTTCCCCGTCGACCTGCACGCTGTCCAGATAGTGCTCGACCCCTTGCAGTGTCCTGAGCGGCACTTTCAGGTGGGCTTTCTTTGCTGCCATCAATGCCATCACCTGAACGGCGGTGACCGAAGTGGAACCCGGTTGTCGCGGCAGATAGCGCCAGCCTCCGCCGTGAGGATCCTGCGAATTCAACAGAAATCGCAGTGCATCTTCTGCTGGTTTCCGCAGTCGCTTATCTTTGGTCATCGCGTATGCTTCGCACAGTACAAGCGTTGCTGCTCCGTGAACGTAGTAAGCCTCATTCGGTTCTGCGTCTTCATTTCCCTTATTCAGCACGCCACGCAAGTCGTATCCCGCCGGAGCAGGCACTCCAACGCCGCTGAGGTATTCGAGACCTGCCTTAACCTGCTTTTGATACTCGCCGTCACGGTGCGTCTGACCGGCTGCCAGGAATGGCATCAATGCGTACGCAGTCGCTCCAATCGGGTTGTTGACTCGCCCTGGGTTGCCGGCCTCACCGACGTGAGTGAAATCCCACCAGCCCTGCGGACGTTGGATGGAAACCAGCCATTCAAGTCCTCGCTGGACGGCTGACTCGCTGGCAGCTGATCCGCCAAATTTCTGCAGCATCCGCTGTCGTCCGGCAGTGCTCCGATTGTCGGCGGCACCATCGTCGGTTGCGGGGACTTCGCCGTTCGTCGCCGTATCAGTCGGATCGGCTTCTTCCGTCGGAGCCGGCGGGACCTCTGCCGATTCGACGATTTCTTCTTCCGGTTCAGGCTCTTCCACGAATTCCTCGGTTTCTTCTTCCTGTTGCTCCCCCTGCTCTTCTTGAGGTATTTCGACCGGGAGCGGTTCTTCGATCTCCGCAAGATCATCGGCAAAAGATGCAGTGATGGGAGTCGCCGGGATGTCGACGTCAAGCTGCAGCGTGATCAGACTCAGGACGAACATGGCCGACACAAGGACGGTTCCACTGGAAAGAATAGAGCCTCGATTATTGTTGAGTTCCTCCAGGGTTTTCCGTTGTTGAGGCTTCAGGTCTTCTTTGCTTGCCTTGATGTACACCGGTCGAGCCAGGGCGATTCGCACAGATCGTACTCGTTCCACCAGAGTCTGTGCGTTGACGCGACGTGCGCGTTTGCGGTTTCTGGTTGCAACTGGCGTTGCCGATGCGCATCCACCAGCCGTTTCATTACCTTCCCCCTTGAGCGCATTGAAGACTCCGGGCACGCGTTTGGCGCGTGCAGCATCGTCCGAAAGACCGGCTCTGACGCCAGGCCCATCATTCTTGGAGTGGGCATCTCCTGCAGCTTGACTGTCTGTTGGTGCCGGTGAGGTATTTGATGAGGGACCGTCTTGTCCGGTGCTCTTCGGGATCGTCGCAGCAGCAATTGATGGGAACGGTATAGCGTCCGAGGACTGGGCCATCATACGTTCGATGGCTGTCAGTGCACTCTTGAGTTCGACTGTTGACGTGCCTAACGCTTTTTCGGCCAATGCTGCGAATTGGCTGGATAGATCAAGATAGCGTTCTGACAACCTGGCGTGCTGAACCGACGCTGTTGCCGCCTGCTGTGCACGCGTGCGAATTTGCAGCGCAAACTCTGCGGCATTTTGTGGGGCGTTATTGCCGGACGAGCTACTCATTGTCAGTCCGAACGTGGCGACAGCTGTATTGCGGAACTGTGTCCATATGAAGTAAGTAGTACAGATATATAGTACTAACGACATGGAGAGTAACAACCCTATATGAACAATGGAACCTGGTGATTGGCCAAACAGGACCGGCGGGCTGGACGGTCAATGGCGGCTAAAGTTTGATCGCATGCCACGCCATGGGTTCGCATCTCTCAGGATCGGGTCCCACTCAAAGTTGCGGCAACGGGCGCGTACTGGGCCGGCATTGCGCAACATCCCGGAAGGACGGATTGAGTGGCCGAAATTCGAAGGTTGCTCCGGGCCTATTCATCGACAGCAGGCCAGTTGACTGACGTTGCTGCGCTGGAGCAGCGGCCGTATTCGTGCCGGACTGCCGCCACCGGTTGTCCGCGCGTCTGTTGTGGATAGACGGCATCCAGCCGGCAGCAATCGGCCACGCCCACTTATACGAGGGGATCTGCCTCTGTTCGTGGCTTCATTCGGCAGAGTTGAATTCCACCAAAGTAAAGCACGATGAGCGGCGCAAGCATCAGCAACATACTGCCCGGATCGGCAGGCGTGAGCAGCATCGACAGCACGGACATGATCAGGACTGCCATACGCCAGTTTTCTGTATACGTTTCAACGGTGACGACACCGATTCGTTCCAGAAACAGCATGACAAGTGGCAACTGAAAACTGATGCCAAACATCATTGGCAGCATCAATACCAAACTGATGTACTCAGACAGCCGTGGGATCAGCTCAATCCCCATCCAAATCGTGAAGGCAATCAAAAACTTCAACACAAGGGGAAAGACCAAGTAGAAGCAGAACATCGCTCCCGCCATGAACAGCCCGATGCTCATTGGCAGGTAGATATGAACGTACTTACGTTCATGCGGATACAAACCGGCCGCTACAAACTCCCAGATCTGGTAGAAGACCCACGGCGAAGCCAGCATCAGCCCGGCCACCAGCGTGACCTTGAGGTAGGTCATGAACGCTTCTTCCACGCGAAACGTCGTCGGCGTGTTTCCCCGATCGGCAGCTTTCCTGAAAACTGTGAACTCCGGCGCAGTGATCGGCAGCTTGATTGTTTGAGCCTCTTGTTCCGTTTGGTTGCTCGGCCTGTTGTCTGAAGCGCGAGTTGTTGAAGTTTGGCCCTCGGTCGTGGACAGAACTTCCGGGGCAACCTTGTGCAGAAGATCGACCACATCCTTGACCTGTACCTCGACAATGATCGTGTTGGAAGGTGTCGCTTTCGATTTTGGTTCGGTCTTTTCGGTAGTGACCCAATCAAAAAAATCGAACATGCTGACTTCTTTTACGTCGTCTACGCTCTCAATTTTGGCATCGCGCAATGCTTTGTCGATCGGTGCTTTGAGAAATCCGATGATCTTGTCGCCGATGAACATCGAAACGATGACGCCGATGACGACGCCGATCAGCGACTTCCAGACGTGGACGCGCAAGACCTCCAGGTGTTCGCCGAAGGTCATCGTCGTGTCGTCGAATAGATCCCGATTCCGAGGCATGTAGCGCTCCGACGTCTCTGTTTGCGTGGGCTGTCGTCTGCTTTCCTTACGCACTCCGAGTCAACGCTCGAAAACCTTCGAGGAGTCGCTGGGTGATCGGCCCCGGCCGCCCCGTGCCGATCGTGCGTCCGTCCAGACTCACCACCGCAATGACTTCGGCTGCAGTCCCCGTCAGAAAACATTCGTCGGCGATATAGATGTCGTGCCGTTCCATGGGAGTCTCCAGCACCGTGATTCCTTCGTCGCGTGCAAGCTGCATCACGGCACCTCGCGTGATCCCTTCCAGGATTCCCGATTCCGGTGGTGGTGTCTTCAGGATACCTTTTCGGACGATGAAAATATTGTCGCCCGTGCATTCGGCGACTTCGCCTTTGTGGTTGAGCATTAATGCCTCAACGGAACCCGCATCAGTGCCTTCCGACTTGGCCATGATGTTATTCAGATAGTTCAGTGACTTGATCCGTGGACTCAAAGCCGCCGGGTGATTGCGAATCGTACTGGCGGTGACGAGCTGCATGCCGTTCTCGTACAACTCCGGCGGATACATCGTAATCGTATCGGCGATGATGATCACCTGAGGGTCATGCGTCCGACGCAGGTCGAGGCCCAATGTGCCGGCTCCTCTTGTGACCACAAGCCTCACATAGCCATCCGTAATCTGGTTGGCCACGACGGTCTCGTCGACCGCCGCCACCATTTCGTCCTGTGTGAAGGGAATGGTGAGCCGGATGGCCAGCGCGCTTTCATACAGTCGCTGGATGTGATCCTGTATGAGAAACACCTTACCCCCATACACGCGAATCCCTTCGAAGACGCCATCACCGTAGAGCAGGCCGTGATCAAATACGCTGACGGTCGCCTGAGCCTCAGGGACAAGAGTTCCGTTGATCGATACCTGTCGTGACATTCAATCACCTCTTGAAGCGTCCGGACTGCTGCCGGGAACGCTTCCCCTTGCTTAGCGCCTGCGAAATCTGATGTGTTGTGACCGAGATGCTCAGATGATCGGATGCAGGGAAAGAACGGCCATCCGCAAGACAGCTCATCACGCTGTTCCACGTCGTCCGGCCGCTTTCCGCTTTCCTGACTCCGACTTGACCGGTCGCCATGTTATCGCCTAAGCATGCCGAGCTGCATCCTCGAGCCACCATAATCTGACGAGGACGAGGATCCCTGTCCCGCAGGACAGCCTCAGCGGTCTATCTCACCCATGACGATATCCAGCGATCCGACGACCGCCGGGACGTCCGCCAGTGGGACACCTTCACAAAGAATGTCGGTCACGGAGAGGTTGCAGAAGCAGGAGCTCTTCGCTCGAGCTCGCAATGGTTCTGCAGTGCCGTTTCCGACGATGTAGAACCCCATTTGTCCTCGCGGACACTCGGTTTCCAGGTAGACTTCGTCTTTCGGCAGTTTCGTGTTCATCTTGAATGGATCACGATGACTGCCTTCTGCAGCCAGATACTTTGGAATTGACTGACGTACCAAACGAATTGCCTGGACAACTTCGAGCATTCTTACGTAGAAGCGGCACCAGTTATCGCCGACAACGACCTCACGAGGAGCATCTTCGAACGGCGCGGAGATGACGTCAAAGTCATAGTCAGCGTACATCCGCGTGTAGATCGACTCTCCGTCGCGACGCAGGTCATAGTCAACTCCACTGCCCCTCAGAACCGGCCCGGTACAACCGAAGCTGATCGCCGTTTCCGGTGTCAGGACTCCAATGCCGCCCGTGCGTTTGATAAAGATGGCGTTGCGAGTCAGCAGGATGTGGTATTCCTTGATTCGTTTTTCCAGCCACTGCAGAAACATCTCAATCACTTCGACGAAGGGATATCGCTCGCCAGGCCTGTACCCGGCAATGGCGGCGAGGCCGTCAGGGATTTCAATTTCGTCCGGGAGATCGTGGGTCGCTCCCCCGATGGTCAGATAGCTGCAGGTAAGTCGTGCACCGCAGGTTTCTTCGAACAAATCGAGGATGATCTCGCGTTCGCGGAATGCATAAAGGAACGGACTGAAGGTGCCGAGGTCCAGGCCGTAAGCTCCCATGCCGACCAGGTGACTTGCGATTCGTCCCAGTTCGCTGATGAGAACACGCAGGTGCAACGCTTTTTGGTTCACTTCCATGCCGACAAGTTTCTCAACCGCCAGGGAGAACCCGAGGTTCATATTCATGGCGGCCAGATAATCCATCCGGTCCGTATATGGAACCCACTGTGGCGTGGCGAGATTCTCACCGATCTTTTCAGCGCAACGATGCAGGTAACCGATATGCGGCGTGCATTCATGGACGATTTCACCATCAGTTCGCAGTAACAGACGCAGGACGCCGTGTGTGCTGGGGTGCTGCGGCCCCATATTGACGAGCATTTCGTCGGTCTGCACATCGAATTCAACGACGCGCGGGTCTTCAATTTGCATACTCATGTCTGTTCTCGCTGCGTCATTTTCGGTGAGGCAGAATGGTAACCGGCCGTTGTCAATGTTTCGGGCTGCTTGTTCGCGTCGCGAGTCTGTTCCGGTTTCGGAGTCCTTCAGGGGCCGGTCAACGTGGTCTTGAAGACGACCAACTGGTGGAGTGAGTCTGTTACCGGCCTCGCACCCCGTGATACTCAAGTGGGAAATCGTAGTCTTTGCGAAGTGCGTGACCTTCCCAGTCTTCCGGGCACAGAATTCGACGATGATTGGGGTGTCCGGCAAACTGAATACCAACGAGATCGTAGCATTCACGTTCGTGCCAGTTGGCAATTCCCCAAACCGCAGTCACCGACGGGCAAATCGGCAGCTTGCCCTCTTCGCCGTTGTCCCACCTCGGCAATATGACTTTGAGTTTCAGTCGATGCTTGAGCGAGATGCTGGACAGTTGATAGACAACTTCCAGGTGTGGCTCGTGGTCGAACTTTTTTGCTTTCTTTGGATCCGGCTCCAGATAATCGACCCCACATAAATCGTTGAGATGATCGAAACGCAGGCGTTCATCGTCGCGAACGAACTGACCTGTCTCGACAATGGAATTGGCACTGACTTCGATCCATGGATCGATTGCATCTTTCGGTGCTGCGCCCACGGCGGCTTCGCCAAATTCTTCCAGGAGCAGGGAGTGGATGTCGTTGATATTCATTTGAACCTGCCCGACGAGATGGTCGGCTGTCGGTGTCAAGCGGAAGTTGAAACCGGAGTCGTCCGGCTCGGTACTGCGGAGGTCTGATCGGACGCCTGATGCGACTTGGTCGTCAAGGCACGAATCCAGTCGAGATCGCCGCGTTTCCAAACGTAGGCAAAGCCAACCAGCAACACAGCAAAGAAGATCAGAATGTCGAACAGGCCGGTCACTCCGAGCTGCATGGCAGCTTCGGGCGAAATCTCGTTCGTTGAGCCGACTGGCTCATTCAGCAGCCGATTGCTGAGTTCCTCACGCACGCCCTCACCGAGGCGCGTATCGGCCAACTGCATGGCACTGCCGTAGACGACCGCCCACGGGAAAAAGAAGGCGACTTCCACGTCAAAAATAATGAACAGCAACGCGACAACATAGAACCGAAGATCAAACTGGATGTAACTGGAACCGATCGCCGGTTCGCCACATTCATAGATTGAGTCTTTTTCGGGGGTTGGTAGTTTGGGTCGCAGGAAACGACCGGCTATCAGCGGCAACATCAGCAATATGGCTGACCCACCTCCAAAAAGAATCAGGTGCCCAACAAAATCAGTCATAACTACGAATCCTCGCCCTGCGGCAATCGTCACTCACAACTCATCTCCAATCACTTCACGTCGGCATACCAGGTTCAGACAGCGCTGGACTGCCGGCGTACGGCTCCGCCATCTCGGTGACGGAAGGTCAGCTGGGTTCGGGTTTCAACTGTCCGTGTCCGTCTGGTCAGAGTAAACGCCGTGAGTTCCGGCAACACTTTCCAGCAGTGGTCGACGCATCATGCAGTCGTCATCGTCGCCCCGCCAAAACATAAACTCTGTTTCATCCGGCTGCCAGTTGATCCAGATCGGGCGGTCGTCGATTTGAGAACACATCTCCACCATTCCGCAATTTCGATCCACGACGTTCACTTCGATCAGGCTGAGCTCGTGTTCCAATGCGTCGAAGCGTGCAAAGTCCTTTTCGACAGCTCGCTCCATCTGTTCAAATTCCTCAGAGGGGGGAGATTCACCGAGGCTTTGCTGGTGCAGATGACGAATTTCGTCGAGTCGTTCCTGACGCTGCTGCAGATCACTGGCCAGTGCCACGATATCGCGGACGATCGTCTGGATATACGGAAGACGTTTGTTAGCAGCGTCAACACTGAAAACGGTAGGACGAGGCATCGCCTGGGGGCCTTAATGGTCTGATGTTGAGAGTCGCATCCGCTTTACCAGAAGTTCAGGATTCCTCCGCAAACTCAAACGGGCTCTCTTCTCCTTTCACCCAAACCGGTTCGTGCAGCACTTTGGATTCTGCAACAGCCGCTGGATTCAGAATTGCCCTGCTCCACGCAATTTCCAGCGGCAGTTTTGCATAGTCGACAATACATCCATCGCGGCTGTAACAACTGAGATCGTGGTTGGAACCCATGAAGATACAATCCACCGGGCACGGATCAACGCACAGAGCGCAGAACATGCACTTCGTGTAATCGATGGAAAATCCATTCAGCCGAAATCCTTTGCCGACCGGGCTTTTTTCTTTTTCAATGTAGATGCAGTCCACCGGGCAGGCCTGAGCGCACTTTTCGCAGCTGATGCACGTCGTGAGGTCGAAGCGATGAAAGCCGCGATAGCGTGGCTTCACCTTCAACGGCATTTCCGGGTACTCGTAGATCTGTGCAAACGCCTTGCGGTTGTACGTCTTGCCCATCGTACGCAACGTAACGATCAATCCGCGCATGATCGTGGCGACAGCCATCCAGACATTTCGAAACCAAGCCAACATGGATGAGATTCTCAGGGGCGGAAGGTACGGATTTTTCCCGCAGGATCAGCGGTACTCAGTCCAGGCTGCTTAACCTGGGCGCAGCAAAAACACAGCCCGCAATTATAGGCGGGGGTACCAGGGACGCAAGCGGCCCCCTGCTCCATCCCAGCAATGAGAAGCCGGATCCGCGGAATTCACCGGCCCGACAGACAGTCAGACAACTGCCGAAATCTAACGATGGACATCGCTCCTGATTGACATGTATCTGCGTCAATTACGCCTGGTCTGGAGTATCAGCCGCGAGGCGCCTGAGGTAATTCCGCGAGGATTGATTGAAGAGGTTGTTCGCGGGGCTGGCCACCTGGATACACTGGAGCAAAGTTCATTCCGGCGCTTTCGCACCAGAAAGCCCGTCGGGAGTGGCTGCTCTGATTTCATCACCTGCGACGGTCTTCCAATGTCCTTCAATCTCCGAACACTTCTGGCCATCCTCCTGTGTGCATCAGGCGCATGGGGAGCCAATCCGATCCCGCGCCGCTTGCCACCAGTCGGCATCGAGATCCCGCAAGCGACATTGCAGGAGCTCGCCGCTGAGGTTGCCGGCCTGGATACAGCGATGCGCACCTGGGAGGAGAGCGCGCCCCAGTTACTCCCTCTTGCGCCTGACGTCGCGATCTATCTAAAGGCCGTGCGGTTTGCACTGTTGCACGGTGAGTTCTGGCAGGATGTGGAAACCGACTGGGCAAAAAGCCTTCTCGACGTCGCTCGTCGCCGACTGGAGGCGCTGCGCCGGAACGAAAGTCCGTGGACGACAGAGGACGGCATGGTATTCCGCGGTTTTCGGTCGGCGCTTGACGGGTCAGTCCAGCCGTACGGTTTGCACATCCCGTCCGGACTGGACCAGGCGGTACCCGCGCCGCTCTATGTCTATCTCCACGGCCGCCGCGAAAAGATGGTCGAACTGCAGTTTCTCGAGCAAATTCACGAAGTAGGCCGGATCGAGGCTCCCGGCACCTATGTGCTGCATGCGTTCGGCCGTTACTGCAACGGATATAAGGCTGCCGGCGAGGTCGACATCCGTGAGGCTGTCGCGCACGTCAGTGCGCACTACGCGATTGACCCGAACCGCATCGCCATTACGGGCTTTTCAACGGGCGGCGCCGGCGTGTGGCACCTTGCCGCACACTACCCCGACCTCTGGGTTGCGGCCAGTCCTGGCGCCGGGTTCTCTGAAACCGCGGTATACAACCAACTTGAACCGGCTGACTATCCCGCCTGGTATGAGCAAAAACTCTGGGGGCTTTACGACGCGCCCGCCTATGTACGGAATCTCTTCCAGATGGACGTGATTGCTTACAGCGGTGAGCACGATCGGCAGGCGCAGGCGTCTCACATCATGGCGGAGGCGTATCAGCAGAACGGACGCAAGCTCACTCATATCGTTGGACCCGATACCGGACACAAGTACCATCCTGAGTCACGTCTCGAAATCCTCCACCTGTTGGCAACGGCCGCAAAACGGGGGCTCGATCGCGATCCGGAAGAGGTCACTCTGCAGACTCGTACGCTGCGCTACGACCGTTGCCGTTGGGTCCGTATCGATCAGCTCGAGAGACACTGGGTCGACAGTCGCGTTGACGCCCGGCAGCGCCAGGGGCGGATTGAGATATCAACGCGCAATGTGGCCGCTCTGGAGATTAATGCCCGCAGTGGATATGACCTGGCGGGGGCAGAGGTGGCCATCGATAATGCGACGTTTCGATTGAGTGACAACGCGTCTCAGACCGTAATGCTCCGCAGGAACGACGGCGTCTGGTCCCCTGGCGAGCAGTCGCGACCGACGGGACTGCACAAAATCCACGGCCTGCAGGGCCCTATTGACGACGCCTTTCTCGATCCGTTCCTTGTGGTTACGCCCGGCGACACCTCGTCGCATCCCGATGTTGAGTCGTGGGTGCAGTTCGAGCTCCACCATTTTCTTGAGCGCTGGCGGCGACTTTTTCGGGGCGACGTGCGAGTTAAAAAGGACGTGGACGTGACGGCCGACGATATGTCTCGATATCACCTCATTCTGTGGGGAGATCCTTCCTCGAACCAAATGCTCTCGAAGGTACTTCCGTATTTACCCTTGCACTGGACGCGGGACACCCTGTCGGTCGGCTCCTCCGAGTACTCCGCTTCAAATCACGTGCCGGTATTGGTCTACCCGAATCCATTGGCGCCAGACCGCTATGTCGTCCTTAACAGTGGTATGACGTTTCGAGAAGGTCACGACCGGACGAACTCGCTGCAGAACCCAAAGCTGCCGGATTGGGCCGTTCTGAGTCTGCACGAAGCGCCAAACGCTGAGACTGCCGGGCGCGTTGTCGCTGCTGAGTTTTTTGACGAACGCTGGCAGGTGAACGAAACACGTCCACGTGAGGATTAGCTGCGGACATACGTCGAAAGCAACCGGGTGAGGTCACATTGTCGTCGGGCCGAGTCAGGATCTCGACGAGAACTTGATTTCGGCTGTCGTCAAGGAATGCGATCGTGGTCTTTTGGCTCGCCGTGCCCTGCTCTGCTGTGAATCACGGGACCCAGGTCAATTGATTCGATGTTCTGTGTCCAACGTCGATCAGCGCGCCCCCGGGACTCCGGATTCATGTCCACATTGATTCTTGATATTGGTGGCCGCAGGCTCCAGCGGTCCGAACGACCGTCCTAAAGACAGAAAAATGACAGTCAACGTACTGATGATCGGAAACGGGGAGTACACGACCGGGTACGTTCATGGTGCGGCCGTTCGGTCCGACAAACAGGCAGGTGTTGTCGCGCTGACGTTGATGGACCTGCGTCGTCGCGGTCGCATCAATCGCCTGTCAATGGCCGGCACGAACGGTACAAAATTTCCGGGGATCCGTTCGCATCTTGAGCACTGCATCGGCAGTGTTTATCGCGATATGGATCTGTCATTCGATAGTTTTCCAGCAGATGACATCGGGCGCAATCCAGTCGCATACCGCGCAGCCCTGAATCAAATGACTGAGGGCGACATTTGCATTGTGTTTACTCCGGACGATACACACTTCCGGATTGCCGTGGACGCGGTCAAACACGGTTGCCATGTGCTGGTTGCGAAACCGCTGGTGAAGACCATCGCGGAGCATCTCACACTCGCCAAACAAGCACGTGAAAAACGTGTCCTCGTCGCCATGGAAGTCCACAAACGCTGGGATCCCATGTATGTCGACGCGCGGGATCGCATTCGCGCAATGGGGGACTTTAGCTCGTGTCTGTCCGTTAATCAGTTTGAGTTGAAGAATAGCGGCTCAAATTGTGAACGGTCTCCACGAAGATGAGGTGGAAAACCGTATTGTTGTTTGAAAGGACAGCAAAAC
>JBDOMX010000721.1:0-16566 GCA_039831615.1 Planctomycetaceae bacterium | reverse complement strand
AACAGGAAACGGCCGATCCATTGACCGCCGGCTCGCCCTGAAGATGTTCGTGCAATCGCGACGTGCTACGCCGATCGGCTGCGACGGCCGACAGTCTTCCACGCGATCAGGCCTGTCGCCAGCGTCAGCGCCGCGCCCGTTAAATGCCAAAATCCCTGAGACTCACCGTTCAGCTGATGACTCGCCGCCATCAGAAACACTGAAAGCAGCGTGGCACCGACATAAACGACGCAGGCCAGGTCACCTGCCCGGTGCGTTTTCTGAAGCCGGCCGCGAATTCGTGGCAGGAACAACGTTGCCACGCTGCACGCCGAGGAAAGGGAGAGGGTCGTGCCAAGATAGATGAAGAGTCCCAGTAAAGAGCTGTCCAGCAGGCCGGCACTGACCAGCAGGCGCTGAACGATGATCAGGCCGGCTGCGATGACAGTTTGCAGAACAATCGAACGACGAAGTCCACCGCAATCCATTGAGAAGGACTTTGGGAACACAGCATCCGTTGCCATCTGCGAGTAAACTCGCGGACCGGTCATGATCATGCCGGAAATTGACGACAGCAATCCCAGTGACACGGCAACGCGAATGAGTTGCTCAAGCTGCTGTCCTCCAACGGCATGCGCCGCGATCGCCGCCACGGGTTCCTGCCAGACAAGCTCCGACGAAGGAGCAGCGCTGACAAAAATGAGGTTCAACAACAAATACAGCACCGAGACGACCACAGTTCCAAGCAGCAATGCTCTCGGAACATTGCGTGCCGCGTCGCGTGACTCACCCGCTACATAGATGGCCGCATTGAATCCGGCGAAGCTGAGTGAAATCCACACCAGCGAGTTGGCAATCGCGGTCACGGACTCGCGAACAGTTTCAGTTGGTCGTTCCTGCGCTGAAAAATGCCACTGATGCGTTCCCAATCGGGAGGCGACGATCAACAGGAACGCAGTCAACGTTGCGATCTTGATCACGACGATGGCGTTTTGAGCTGACTTGCCGAACCCCGCCTTCACGCCATGTGCCATGCCGAACAGAATGACGATCAGGACGGCCAGACCGTCTTCGGGCAATCCCTCGGGCCGCACTGATTTCGGCATCGCATATTGCTCAAACGCCACTGCAGCCGTCGCGATGGCGCCGCTAAAGCCCGCCGTCAACGAGACCCAACCGGCCAGAAATCCCGCCAGGGGATGCACCGCTCGGCTGAGATAAAGATACTCGCCGCCGGACTGTGGCATCAGGGATGCCAGACGTCCGTATGCAATTGCTCCGCAAATCGCGATGATGCCCCCGAGGATCCAGCACAGCATCACTCGCCCGGGGGAACCAACGGCGCCAAGTGTATAACCCGACGTCGTAAACACGCCGACTCCAACCATGCTGGCCACCACCAGCAACGTCAGCGACAGGAGTCCATACTTCGCAGTCGCACTTTTTCCCGCCGAAGGATTCTGTGCCATGAGTGAGTTCATTCGATCTCAGAACAGCGAAGTGCGCGCCATGATCACAGGCCACGCGATGTCGGATCGAATCCCGTAAACCGGGTGGATCGCAGCGAACCCCGCCGATGCACCGATTCGCTAAACGTTCGGCAAATAGCTGGCCTTGCCGGCAATCGCAGTCCGCAGACTCACCAGCACCGAACCACATGCAATGTACAGCGTCTTCAAATCGCTCCCGCCGAACGTACAGTTTGTGACAGTATCCTCCGGGGTTTCGCGGTACGCAAGCAGCTCGCCACCGGGAGAGATGACATGGATCCCTGGTCTGGTGTCGAGAGTCTCGCTGGTGTTGCGGGTCTTGTGCAGTCCCGCCGCAACGTACAAATTCCCTTCCGCATCAATACACATCCCATCACCGCTGCGGCCCGGATAGAAATCGATCAACACACGCCCATTGCTCACCGTACCATGGGCATTCAGATCAAAAACACGAATATCTCGATGGTGATCAGCGTCCGGATGAGCCTCAATGAGGTAGAGCTGTCTGTTGTCCGGTGACGTGACAATCCCGTTCGGCATATGGACCTCGGGCCACGCCAGAATCTGCTGCACTGAGCCATCCTGGTCAATGCGATAAACGGCCTTGCCATTCTCACCGTCGACGTCCTGTATGCCGGATCGCGATGTAAAGTAAATCCGTCCTTCACCGTCCATACACAGATCGTTGGGCTTCGCCAGCCGCTTTCCCTCGTAACCGGCGGCCAGCACGGTGATTTCGCCCGATCCCGGATCTGTCCGCGTCACGCGTGCGGCGCCGCCTTCGCATGCCAGCAAGCTCCCGTCCGGCGCGAAATACAGACCATTTGTCTCATGCGAGCTGTGACGAAAAACAGACAACTCTCTGCCTCGCGGATTCCATTTTAAGATTTTGCTGGCAGGGACGTTCGTGAACAGCACATTGCCGTCGCGATCGACAGCGGGACCTTCCGTGAAGACCGCCTCGTCTTTGACCTGCGCCAAGACTGAGATCTCGCCCAGATAGCGGTCTGACCTGAGGCCATCATAAACTGTCGGCTTCGCGACAGCATTGTTCGTGAGAGGCGCGACGACTGCCGCGGCAGCCGTGGTCCTGAGGAAGTGGCGCCGTGTCTGTCGGCGACCCAAAGCGTGGCGCTCGTGCATGACAGAAATTCGTTGTTGAAGAATGTGGGGAAGAACAGCAGCATGATTGTCATCTCGTCGTCGGCAAAGTCAAATACCCTGTCGCTCTCCCCGGCTTCCTGGAGGACAACGGTTATGCGACAAGTTGTGTCGGCAAGTGGCATCTCGGCTGGGACTGGCCCGACCCTCAGCTCAGCCGGATGATGGAAACTCGAAACGCCCAAAAGCGCTTTGAGCGGGACTTCACTCAGCCAATTCGCCAGGGCCCGATCGAACGCGGACTCGATGAATTCTTCGGTGTTGATCGGCCGAATCAGCCTCCGTTCACCTGGATTGAACAGGACCGCGTGAGCATTCAGCCATCAGATCGCTACGTCCATGATCCATCCGTGGGAGTCATGGTGCCGAAAGGCTGCGTCGGATGTCCCATGGCACCCAACTGGAGATTCGATGAAATCCTGCCGGAAATCACACGGCACGCGGTGCGCCGTATCCACGAACTCGCCAGAGAAGACAATCCATCCTGCCTCACAGGCATCTTCATTTCACCGGCTCTCAAGCCACCGTCGGAAGCACAAATCAGCACAAACCGCTTCAATGCGGACTTGAGTTGGCGCTCCAATGTGTGGACAATCGAGACTCACCTGCTGTCCAGAGCCGGATTGGACCGCTGCCGGAAGTCACTGCACATGTTTGTCGTTATGAACAACACATTGTCTGTGGCACCAATGGCGCAGAAACTGTTTGGGTAAGGCACGTCATGCTGACGATTCATGGTTCCGGACTGAAATTGTGCGATGGTGCTTCCCGACGGTCTTTTCTGAAGATCGGCGCTTTGGGGATGGGCGGAATCAGTCTGCCTCAGTTGCTGCAGGCAGAAGCAACCGGCGGCGTGGGATCCTCACACAAGTCCGTCATTATGGTGTTTTTGAGCGGGGGACCTCCGCATCAGGATATGGTTGATCTGAAGCCGCAGGCTCCTGTCGAGTACCGCGGAGAGTTCGCACCCATCCAGTCAAATGTCGCCGGAATGGACGTGTGTGAACACCTGCCATTGCTCGCCCGGCGGATGGATCAGCTCGCCGTGATTCGCACGCTGGTGGGATCGGAAGGTCGGCATTCCGCGTTTCAATGTCTGCATGGACATCCAACCTTAAACCAGCCGCCGGGAGGATGGCCGTGCTTCGCTTCGGCGGTGTCAAAACTGCAGGGAACGGTCACTGAGGACGTGCCGGCAGCAATCAGTTTGCAGCCCAAAATGGGCATCGCCGGCTGGTCACAGCCCGGACAACCTGGTTTCGCCGGCATGCGCCATGCACCCTTTGCCGCGAATGCGCCGGGCAGCACCGAAATGGTTCTGCAGGGGATCACTCAACAGACGCTCCGTGATCGTCAAAGCCTGCGGCGGGCAGTGGACTCGTTGCGACGGCAGCTGGACACGACAGATGCGATTGACGGAATGAACGCCTTTTACCGACAGGCCTTTGAAATTTTGACGTCCGGCCGACTCGTCGATGCGCTGGACGTCGAAAAAGAAGACCCTGTTGTCCGGGAGCGTTATGGGCGCGGCACCATGGAGCCGGCTGGGTATGGTGACGCTGGCTGGTTACGAAATGAAGACCTGCTGGTGGCCCGACGCCTGGTGGAAGCGGGCGCCAGAGTCGTGACTCTGTCGTTCGGACGCTGGGACTGGCATGGTCAGCCGCACGGGACGAACTTTGACAACGCGCGGGATCATCTCCCCGCCCTCGATCAGGCATTGTCAGCACTGCTGGATGACCTGAAGGTGCGAGGTCTGGACCGCGACACATCCGTCCTGGTGTGGGGCGAATTCGGCCGCACGCCGAAAATCAACAGCAGAGGAGGTCGAGATCACTGGCCGCAGGTTGGGTGTGCATTGCTGGCGGGCGGTGGAATTCGCACCGGCCTGGTCATCGGTGAGACGAATGCACGAGCAGAACACCCGATCAGCCGCCCCGTGCATTTTCAGGAAATCTTTGCAACCCTCTATCACAATCTCGGAATCAACATCGATCACGAAACGATCAACGACCTGACCGGACGACCACAGTATTTGGTCAATCATGCGGAGTACCAGCCGCTGCCGGAACTGGTTTGACACAATGCCGGGAATTGCGACTTCTCTGTCCCGGCAGTGACCGCCGCCCCAGGCGATCACTCCATCAACCCACGGCGGAAGGACAGTGAAAGTTCGTGGACATTGAACCAGCTCTGACGCTGCGGCATAGCAATGCTGTCTACTCCGTTGCCTTCTCGTCCGACGCCACTCTGCTGGCGTCAGGCAGTCTCGATAAATCGATCAAGATCTGGGAACTGCCGTCCGGCGAAGAAAAGTGGCGTCTGCAAGGGCATGGCGAAGCGATCTGCACGGTTGCATTTCAGGCGGCTGACTCGTCGCTGCTGTCGGCAAGTCTGGACAAGACTCTGCGAATCTGGGATTCCGAGTCGGGCAAACTCAGATCGACCATGCACGGGCATTCTGAGTATCTCACGTGCATGGCTCGGTCACAGGATGGAGCGACCGCGATTTCCGGATCGCACGACCGAAACCTGATCCTGTGGGATCTCGCGGCCGGTCGGCAGCTGGCCACTCTGAAGGGGCACACAGATCTTGTCAATTGTGTGGCTTTTTCTCCGGATGGTCAGTTTGTCGCATCAGGGGGACATGATTTTCTCATTCGCGTTTGGGACGTGAAGTCTCGACAGCAAATCCGCGAAATTGGACCTCATCCAAAGCCAATCCAAAGTCTGGAATTCTCGCCGGACGGCGCGACCATTGCTGCCAGCGATGAGTCGGCCGTCATTCGACTTTGGAACTTCGATTCCGGCGCGGTCGTGCGAACATTCGAAGAACACAAAGGTTCGGTGAAAACCGTCGCCTTTTCACCGGACGGCCTGCAACTGGCATCCGGCAGTACCGACACGCAGATTCTGATCTGCGAGACCTCAACAGGCCGTGTGCTGCATACATTGCAGGGCCACCGCAACACAATTTACGACATCGCCTGGTCAGCGGACGCCGGGCATTTGGCATCGGCGGCATTTGACCGCACGGCTCGCGTCTGGAAACTCTGACCGTATCAGTCACCCTCCCACAAATTTATCGACGGACACGGATCGCCGCTATTTTCAACTCCAATAGCGTAATCCGATCTTCGCCGTCCATCATTGAAGTCTTCTGAGGTGAGAGCAGTTTACGAAAACTCGTAGCCGGTACTGGCTCGCGGGGACAAAGGATCATCGGCTCTTACACTTCCGGCGCGACCACGAATCAGCGCAATACGCTGTAGGGACACGCGGATTCAGTATTCTGTGGCGACAACCACGAGCGCAGACGCGTCGAAAAACTGTTATGCTGCACATCACTCTGATAAGTCGCGAATTTGTCAGGTCAGTAAGGGTGCTCGGTCTGCCATGATTGAGGGTATGCCTCATCTGGCTTTTCCGGTGCCTGAATCTCGTGGATGTCGCCGGCAGAAACTCGACGGCCACATCCAACTGACCACCACCAGCATGACGTTCAACTCAGCCAGGGATCATGCCAACTCCCGTCTCGCTCGCACGCCGTTACTTCCTGAATGAGTCAGCGCTCGGTTTGGGAAGTTGCGCGCTGGCTTCTCTGGTCCGCGCGCCACGTGTGCCGGGAGCATCTGCAGCTGACCGGAATCAGCCAGACAGAATTCGCGCAGCGCAATTCGTTCCACGCGCGAAGAATGTGATCTTTCTGTTCATGGCGGGTGGTCCCAGCCAGCTGGAACTGTTCGATCACAAGCCTTCGCTGCACGATCACGCAGGGCAACGTGTCCCGCAATCGGTGCTGGGAGATCAGGAGCTTCCTTTTATCGAACGCGACGCCACCTTGATGCCGTCGCCGCTGCGCTTCTCACGACACGGACAGTGTGGTGCCGAACTTTCTGAAGCATTGCCCCGACTCGCTGAAGTCGTCGACGACCTTGCCATCGTCAAAAGTGTCCACACGGATGCCTTCAATCACGCGCCGGCGCAGATCTTTTTCCATACCGGGCATCTGCAACCGGGAAAGCCGAGCGTCGGAAGCTGGATCACATATGGCCTCGGCAGCGAGTCGGCAGATCTGCCTTCCTTTGTCGTGCTCACCACGGGCCAGGGCATCAGTGGCGGCGCCGCCTGCTACGGCAACGGCTTCCTGCCCTCGGTCTATCAGGGTGTGCCGCTGCGGTCCGAGGGAGACCCGATTCTGTTCATGGGTAACCCGGCAGGAATTGATCGGCAGATTCAACAGCAAACAATCGACGTGTTGGGACAGTTGAACCGCCATCGCCAGCATGTCGTCGGCGATCCTGAAATCGACACTCGAATTGCCGCCTATGAAATGGCTTTCCGCATGCAGTCCAGTGCTCCCGACCTGATTGACCTCAACCAGGAACACAAGAGTACATTGCAACTCTACGGTGCCACGCCAGGTGAGTCGTCATTCGCCAACACGTGTTTGCTCGCCCGACGACTGGTCGAACGAGGGACTCGATTCGTGGAAATCCTGTACACCGGCTGGGACCATCATTCCGACGTGGCCGGGGGAATCAAAAAAACCTGCCAGACAGCCGATCAACCTGTGGCGGCACTGATCAAAGACCTGAAGCAGCGAGGATTGCTGGACGAAACACTGGTCGTGTGGGGAGGCGAATTTGGGCGAACTCCAATGGTCGAAGACAATCCGGCGCTGGGACGGTCCCGCGGACGCGATCATCATCCTAACGCATACACCATGTGGCTGGCCGGAGGCGGCATCCGGCCAGGCCAAACCATCGGACAGACCGATGATCTGGGATACCATGTCGTGCAGGACGCGGTGCATACGCACGATCTCCAGGCGACCATTCTGCATCTGCTTGGCATGGATCACACAGAATTGACGTTCATGCACCAGGGTCGTGATTTTCGACTGACCGACGTGGGTGGAGAAGTGGTGCAGAAGTTGATTGGCTGACTTGTGGTTTGTCAGGAACAAAGATGAGGTTTCGCCCGTAGCTGGAGTCGCCAGACTTCAGGGAACTACCGAGCATTCCGAATTCTGGCGAATCCGGCTACCCTAAAATTCAATGCTGACAAACCACTAGTCCGAAGGCAGCGCGAACGTGATTCAGAGAGTGCACACAATGAAGGGGCAATTCGTGACATGCCGAAGATTGACACTCATCTGCTGCCGACTTTGGTGCATGGGATCGTTGCTCCTGGTTGCAAGAGCTGACGACCACTGGGCGTTCCAGTCACCGGTGCGCCCCGAGCTGCCAGCCTCCAGCGACCAGCAGTGGTCGCTCAATCCGATTGATCGCTTTGTTCTCGCGAGACTGCAGCAGGAAGGTCTTGAGCCATCAGGTCGGGCTGACAAAGCCACACTGTTGCGTCGCCTGAGTCTCGATCTGACAGGTCTGCCACCGGAAACAGATGACATCGATCAGTTTGTCGCCGACACCCGGGTTGAAGCCTGGACCCGCACCGTGGAGCGGCTGCTGAACTCACCGCACTATGGTGAACGATGGGCCGTGTGGTGGCTCGACGGCGCCCGTTACGCCGACACGAACGGATATGAAGTCGATCGCCCCCGCACGAACTGGGCCTGGCGCGACTGGGTCATTCGCGCATTGAATGACGACATGCCCTTTGATCAGTTCACGATCGAACAGCTGGCTGGAGACATGTTGCCGTCCGCCACGACGGCTCAACAGATCGCGACGGGTTTCCACCGTAATTCGTTCATGAATGAGGAGGGTGGACACGACTGGGAGCAATTCCGCTACGAATCGATTGTTGATCGAGTGCACACCACGGCAACTGTCTTCATGGGAGTCACGCTGGCCTGCGCGCAGTGCCACGATCATAAATACGACCCATTCACCCAGGAAGAGTATTTCCGGTTCTTTGCCCTGCTGAACAATGCCGACGAACCGGAACTTGAGGTGCCTGACGAGGAAACCTTTGCTCAACAGGCGAAGATCGACGCACAAATCGCCATGCTGGAAGCAGAACGAGCCAGACACTTTCCTGTGGCCGGCAACACAACAAGCGCACAGGACGCGACGCGACAGAAAACGGAGCAGGAACGTCGCAGGCAACACCTGGAGCAGCGATTTGACGAATGGGTGACGACTGAAGCAGGCGTTGCAGTCCACTGGCACCTGTTGCGGCCGAGGCGGGCCATCTCTGCCAACAATGCCACGATCACGATCCTCGACGACGGTTCCATGCTGGTCACTGGCGACCGTCCCGAGCTCGACACGTATGAAATTGCCTGCGACACAGACCTGGAGCAGATCACAGGCTTCCGTCTGGAAGCGATTCCCGACACGCGACTTCCTAACCATGGCCCTGGCCGCGGCAGTGTGATGAGTGACGGCACGTTTGTCATCACAGAATTTGATGTCGACGCCATACCACTTGAGCTTTCTCAGGCTGACAGCTCACCACATAGAACAACGTCATTAGAATTTCTGCGAGCGGAAGCCACATATCAGTACGGCAAACGCACCGCCGACAATGCGATTGACAACAACCGGCTGACCAGCTGGCATACGCATCAGGCCGCAAGGCGACGACATGTCGCGGTCTTCGAAACCGCCGCCCCCTGGCCGGCTCAGGGAACGACGCAACTCACCATCACAATTCTGCAGAATTTCGTCCACCAGCAGACACTGGGGAGATTTCGTCTCTACGTCACTGGCGACAGTCGGACTCTCCGTGCCAACCTCCGCGACCCCGAAATCGACGCCATTCTGCTGGCCGACCCAACCCAGCGCACCGAACAACAAATCAATCGACTCCGGCGACACTATCTCTCGGTCGCTGACGAACTGACGGACTACAACCAGCGGATCGAGAAGCTCCGAAAAGAGCGTCCGGTATTACCCACAACGTTGGTCATGTCCCAGCGACCAGTCCCACGCCGTACGCACCTGCACGAGCGAGGCGAATACCGGCGTCCCGGCGCGGTGGTCTCTGCAGGTGTCCCCCGAGTATTTCACGCGCTCAACAGTGACGATGCACCCACACGGCTGACGCTCGCACAATGGTTGGTCGATCGACAAAATCCGTTGACAGCTCGCGTCATTGTCAATCGCATCTGGCAGGAATACTTTGGCCGTGGCCTGGTGAACACGTCCGACGACTTCGGGACGCAGGGCGAATTGCCGTCGCACCCTCAACTGCTGGACTGGCTGGCCGTGGAATTCATGGAACAGGGCTGGAATCTCAAATCGATCCATCAACTGATCGTTCATTCCGCAACCTACCAGCAGTCGTCGCGGACCACAGCGGAACTGCTGGCCCGCGACCCGGAAAACATTCTGCTGGCTCGCGGACCTCGGCACCGAGTGAGCGCTGAAATGGTCCGTGATATTTACCTGGCAACGAGTGGTCTGCTCAAGCCAAAGATCGGCGGGCCGAGCGTTTTTCCGGCACAACCAGCTGGTGCACTGTCCGGCTTTGGTGGCTTCAAATGGTCCACCAGTGAAAACGGAGACCAGTATCGCCGTAGTTTGTACACATTCCGACAACGCACCGCACCCTTTGCGATGACGTCGCTGTTCGACGCACCACCGGGAGTGACGTGTACGGTTCGGCGGCGTCGCTCCACGACACCTCTCCAGGCGTTGGCGATGCTCAATGACAGTTTGACGATCGACGCGGCCCGCGCGTTGGCAATTGAAATCTCAGGCAGACACGGATTGCAGCTGGACGCGCAACTGACTCTTGCCTTCCAGCAGTGCACATCGCGACCACCGGACAACGACGAGCTGAGAATGATCCTGGACTTCTATCAGACGCAACTGCGACACTTATCGGAGTCACCCGATCTGGCAGCCGCACTGTCTGCTGCAGGTCCGACAACTGATTCACGATCACCCGCTGAGCTGGCCGCCTGGACCGCCACAACACGGCTGCTACTGAACCTGAATGACGTGATCCTGAAACAGTAATTTCAGAACCAACGCGAATGACGGTACGTCCCAACCCATGTCGTCCCCTCACCTGCAATACGTCTGAACGGACCGTGAAGCCGGGCGACGGGCATGGCAGGCCGCCTCGTATTGTTCAGGCAATTGCATTGTCGCGGTGTGCCGCGTACGCATTGGTCAGTCAAATCGCGCAGCTGATTCGACCCAGTTCTCGGCCTCCCGGGAGATTGATGAACACGCCGGACCATGACATTCTCAATGAGGATCGTTGAGAGAAAACCAAGTTAGCAGGAAATAGACTTTGCGGGAGTTCGCGGTATACTGTACTCGATGTCCCGTGTCGTCTGCGGCCCCTGAATTATGAGCGTCACACCGCTGCCACAAGAGATCAGATCCTTGTCAGTTGCAGATCGCGTTCGGCTTGCTGAACAAATCTGGAACAGTGTCGTGGAAGACGAGGCTCAATTCTCACTCAGCGAACAACAGAAAATCGAACTGCGCCGACGCGTTGACGCACACCGTGCAGATCCGGGCAGGGGAAAGCCATGGGATCACGTCAAGACTGACCTACTCGGTGGTTGATGGCCTATCCAATACTCGTTGAGCCTGAAGCGCAGCTTGATATCCGCGAAGGCTTTACGTGGTACGAATCAGGGCAGGCAGGTTTTGGCGGCGAATTCATTGCAGAACTTGAACGCACATTCGTACAAGTATCCGAATTTCCCGAGTCAAGAGCGGTCGAAACGGACCACGCCAGGCTTGCGCTGCTGCGACGATTTCCATACGTGGTATGCTATTTGTTTGAGAACGACACAATCTACGTTGTATCTGTATTCCATGGTCACTGCGATCCTCGTTCCTGGCAGCAGCGTCTTTCCTGATCGGTATGTGGAGGGCGGCAACACAAATTTACCCGAGCGGCGGTCGGTGGTGTTTTTGGAATCCCGGTCGGTGGCCGGAGCCCGGTGATCGGGGGTTCGTAATTTGGCGCTGATGGACATTGTGGAGGTAGCGGTCATCGATCGGGGGACGTTGAACAGACATACCCGTGTAGCGCAATTCTTCGCGCTTTGCGATCTGTCGATTCTCCTCATGTGGGCAGTGTCGACAGTCAGGTACGGGTTTTCCATTTCGACTGGTGTGAGCTATTTGATCTGTACTGCATACTGCGGCGTTGCTTTTTCTTCGATTCTTTGGTGGTGGCAGCGACCCAGCCGGTTTCTGTTTACGTATTTTCTATTTCCACTTCGGATCTTGTTCGCACTGTTGTCCTTCGGCTGGCTCGCAACACTGATCCTGCTGATCTATCCGTCGACTGGCATGCTGCATCACGTTGTTTGGGGGACAGCCATCGGGCTCGAAGTATTGCGATTCTCGGCCACACTCTATCTGCATCTTTCGCGTGGCCCGTCGTTCGCACCTTCTCATCGAAACTGTAGCGCGAACGACAGCGAACGAAATGCAGATCCATACGCGGTCCCTTTTCAATAGCTTCAGTTGGTCAGTTCCATCTGGAAGAGCAACCTGGCCAGGTAACAGCGGAGGATGCACGGGAACCGGGACAGCCCGGCTTGCTCGCTTCGCTCGTTCACATCAATTCCCCGGCCTGCTTGTCGTGACGCTCGTCGATACGATTGAGCACGTGCGATCAGAGGGCAAGTGGGAAAGCCGTCCACTTAGTGAGGCGGGGGCCTGGGTTTCACTCAGACTGCGAGGCAGCAATTCCTCTTTGATGATTAGAATCCGAACGCGTCGCTTTCCGTACGGCGTCCCGATAGACTGCTGCGATGCATACGGTTTACGTCGAAACGTCGATTGGCCGTCACGCAACCGCATGGCCCAGGTCTGACATCCAGATCACCGCACTTCAGCAGCAGGCTCGCAGGTCGTTGTCAATCGAACGCCCCAACTTCGAGCTCCGTTACGTCTCAACTTGTGATCGACGACGCGTCTACCGAGATCTGGCGGCGGCAGTAGAACGATTGCAGCAGCTCAACGGTCTTCCAATGAGTGTCCACTTATAAAGCAGATTTTCTCATGTCACGAATTCGCTTCAGTCGCCGTTCTGCGATCGGTTCCATGCTGCACGGCTCGGCAGCCGTCTTCAGTCTCGAAGCTTTCAACGCAAAGCGCACCGCAGCAGCAGCCATCGGTCCTGATGACCCGATCAAGGTCACCGGGATTCAGACGTTCGTCCTGAAAAACTCATGGGTCTTCGTGAAGATCTCGACCGACGCGGGGATCACGGGCTGGGGCGAAATGCTCAAGGACGACGCGAAGGCCTGCGCCGCCGGAGCACTTGAAGTTGCCGATTATTTGGTTGGCAAGGATCCGCGTGCGGTTGTTCACCATTGGCAGGCCATCCATCGCGGCGCCTTCTACCGCGGCGGCCCCATTAAAACGGCAATTTCGTCCGGCATCGATCAGGCGCTGTGGGATATCACCGGCAAATGCTACGGCGTGCCCGTTTACAAGCTTTTGGGTGGGCCAACTCGTGACCGGATTCGCGTCTACGGACATGTCAGCGAAGCAACGGGTGTGACGGCAATGAAAGTTGGTCCGGGCACCACTCGCACTCCCTTCAAGTATGTTGAAGGTCAGAAATTTGTTGATGAAGTTGCCGAACGCTTCAAGGCTCTGCGAGAAAAATACGGACCGGGAGTCGACATCGGCGTTGACTTTCATGGGGCCGTGCAGCCCCCAACCGCCATGCTGCTCATGAAAGCTCTTGAACCCTACCACCCGTGGTTCTACGAAGAGATTGTCCAGGCCCTGAATGTGGACGTCATGGCTGAGCTCGCCAGGAAGACGCACATTCCGATCGCTACGGGGGAACGCGTCTTCACGAAGTGGGGATTCAGAGAAGTTCTTGAGAAGCGAGCTGCCGTCATTCTGCAACCCGACGTGTGCTACGCGGGAGGCATTACGGAACTGAAGATCATCGCAGGGATGGCCGAGGCGTACTACACACCGCTCGCGCCACATAACCCACAAGGTCCCTGCTCGCTTGCGGCCAGCCTGCAGATCGCTGCATCGATCCCGAACTTCATGGTGCAGGAACGGGGTGACAACGAATACGCGGACCTGCTCGCCCGCCCCCTGCCACCTGTGACGAACGGCCATCGTCCGA
This sequence comes from Planctomycetaceae bacterium, assembly GCA_039831615.1. Classification (GTDB taxonomy): domain Bacteria; phylum Planctomycetota; class Planctomycetia; order Planctomycetales; family Planctomycetaceae; genus S139-18. The sequence continues at coordinate 2,893 of JBDOMX010000721.1, read as the reverse complement.
TTCCGCCAGAGCCCGGTCTTGGCATCACCATCGACGAAGACAAACTCATGGCGCAGGTCGGAGAGCCCCACCCTTATCGCACTCAGTTCGACCCCGATGACAATTCCGTCGTCGATTGGTAATACGGCCGACGACGGAGCAAACACGGACCTTCAGATGATTTCAGCCGTCGCTTCACCGTCGACTTTGACAGCGTCTCCCAGTTCGGCACGCATTTGAGCAAGATCGCGAGTCAGATTCTGACCGACAAGCGACAAGTCTGAACTGTGCATGATCAGATTCCCGCCGCCACGAGCCCATTGAATCTCCTGTTCAATCCCCAGCCAGAAGTGAATCCCGGCGCCAACGTTGTGATCCCTCGCGACTTTGAAGATTTCCAGGACCGCTTCGTTAAATCGCGGGTGGTCGTACTGTTCAGGAATTCCAAGACTGCAGGACAGGTCATGCGGTCCGATCAGCACACTGTCCAGATCACCAGCGGACAGAATGTCGCTCAGATTGTTGATCGCGGGAACGCTTTCGATGTTTGCAATCAGGATGGTGTGGGCGTTGCGCGCCGCAAGATAGTCTCGCAGCTCCGGTTCCAGTGAAGACTCGTCCAGAGCAGCTCGTTCCACACGATCACCTTTCAGCGGCCGATATCGGGCGACTTCGGTGATGCGACGAGCCTGTTCGGCCGTCTCAAGATACGGCGCAATGAACCCACTGGCACCGCCGTCCAGAACCTTGGCCGCTTCATACGGATCGGGACTCGGCACACGCACGACTGGCGGCAAACCGACGGCCGCGTAACCTCGACACATCCACGAAAGCGATTCGCGGTCGACGGGTGTGTGCTCCGAATCGATGAAGACGAACTCAGCCCCTGCGGCAGCCAGGGTCTTCGGCCACAACGGCGACGAAGCCACGACACATGTTGCGTAGACCCGTTTTCCCGCGCGGAGCCTCGTGCGAATCTCCTGTCCGTTCATATTCTCGCCTTGATCGTGTTTGCGTGTTGTGCTGACGTTACCAGCAGGAATCGGCCACGCATCTTCGCTGAATTCTCTCTGGATAAACAGTCCATCGAAACGCGGCGGCAGATTGTCCAATCATTCGCCGACCAGTCAATTGAATGCCCCACGGTTTAAAAGGCCACGCGGCAAGGTTGGCAACACACTGCGGACTGCACACGCACGGGAACGATCAGCGGTCGTACGATGATCGTTCCTGAAGGCGAACTCCGGAGTGTTTCGGATGAGTGCAGGAGGACGGAAATACGAATGCAATGATCGGATGGACGGCACCATTCGTGACGGACACGAATGGTACAGGCCGACTGATGCTGAACACAGACTCGTCGGATCACTGTCGCATTGTTCATCGTGTTCGCAAATACCGTGAAATACGTCGCAACGCGTGAACATGATCGCCGGCTCGATCAGGCGGGTATACAAAAAGAAAGATTGTATGAACCGGTCGCCCATCGAGACAATTGAATTCGATGCCGTCACGAATTAGAGCTATCGCGTCGACGGCGTCCACCCATTCCTGCTGCATATGCCTGGCGGGACCATGATTCATGTTCCGACTATTTTATGCTCACCTGGCCGTTCTATAATCAGCGTGCAAATCGACACGGCGGAGTTTCGTACCGACATCTCAGTCATGGGAACACCAGTATGCAGTCATCCCACACGGTGAACCAGTCGGACCGCAGAACATTCCTGAAACATACGAGCGGCGGAGTGGCCAGCGCCGGCCTGCTGACTTCGTCGACCCCGAACGCCGCAGTTCTGGGCGCTAATGAACGTGTCAATGTCGGACTCATTGGATGCGGTGGTCGTGGAAGTCGTGTGGCAACAGCAATCGGCTCACACAAGGACGCAGCGATCCGCTACGTCTGCGACCCTGACAGTCGGCGAGCGGCAAAAGCGAAAGATGCCACCGGCGCGGAACACGCTGTGTCGGACCTGCGCCAAATCCTTGACGACAGGTCAATTGACGCGGTGGTGATTGCCACCTGTGATCACTGGCATGCTCCGGCCGCAATCCTCGCTTGCGAAGCCGGGAAGCACGTTTACGTGGAGAAACCATGTTCACACAACGTGCGAGAAGGCCGATTGATGATCGACGCGGCTCACCGAAACAAACGCGTGATGCAGCATGGGACTCAAAGTCGGTCAAGGGAATCGTATCAGACAGCGATCCAACTGTTGCGTGATGGAATCATCGGTGACGTACTGGTCGCAAAACATATCAACAGTCAGAAACGGTCCAACATCGGCCGTCAACAATCTTCAAAGGCTCCCGATCACATCGACTATGACCTGTGGGTGGGTCCGGCCGAGTGGCGACCGTATCAGTCCAACTTCGTGCACTACCACTGGCACTGGTTTTACAACTTTGGAACCGGCGATATCGGCAACGACGGTGTGCACGGAATTGATGTGGCCCGATGGGGCCTGGGCGTCACAACGCATCCGAGTTTCATTACCGGCTATGGCTCAAAGCTCTACTTTGACGACGACCAGCAGTTTCCCGACACCTACCAGCTGACGTTTGAATACCCCGCGGACGGTACAGTGGGGAACAAGCGGTTACTCGTGTATGAGCAGCGCATCTGGTCGCCCTATCGCGAAGATGCTGCGGGAACCAACACCGTTTTCTATGGCAGCGAAGGGATGATGAAGGCCACACGGTCCGGCTGGGAACTGTTCGGACCGAAGAATCAACGACGCACGATCGCCGACCTCCCCGAAGACCGCGAGGATGCACACCAACGCAATTTTCTTGACGCGATACGAATGAAGACGCCGCTCAACGCCGGAATCGAAGTCGGCCATCTTTCATCGACGTTGTGCCACCTGGGCAACATCGTGTCTCAAACCGGCAGATCTATGAAGTTTGAACC
>JBDOMX010000303.1:0-3696 GCA_039831615.1 Planctomycetaceae bacterium | reverse complement strand
GGCTGCATCATCAGAAGATTCTCATAAAGCGACTGGGCGGTTGACGACGGCGTGCTCGACTTGCCCGTGCGACGGGTGCTTTGTCCGCCTCTGTTGCTACGCGCGACATTCCATCACGAAACCTTCGTGAAAAAAATAAATGGCGTGCTTGCCAGGACTTACTGAAAAGATCGCGTCCTGCCCGATACTTAGTTCGATGGCACGTCTGGCAGAGATCAACAACGGTGGTGAATCACGGCGAAAGTCGCAATGCATGCCCACCGCAGTCGATTCCAGCGACGAGGATTCGGGAGATTCCGTGCAGTGAGTTTTGTCGAGGTGGTTGTGAAGCTTGTGTGAGTTCCTGAGAAGCTGCTTTGGGCGCGACGTCATCAGGTGCAGCCAACGTTCACGACGTTCCCGCTGCACAAAGGCAATGACGAACGCGACGATGTGCGTATGGTAGAGATCTGCGGGGCATTCTGGATCCGTGTCCACTACGTATCCCTGTTGGTCGCCCGCCTATTGATCAGCGTTCTGACGTGCCACTCGTGAACGATACCAATAGAACAACGCGACAAGCGACAAGCCGGTGATACCTCCAAACACAACACCCTGCGTGAGGCCCTGTCCGATTCCAACTGCAACCGGATCAAAGTTTGGATCGCCCCCTCTGGTGAAAACAGACCGGTAGTAACCGGGAACGAACGAACCAATCGCCGCACCAATGCCAAGCCCTGTCAGGCCGCCAGGTAACGCAGAGCCGAACACGGTCATGACACTCCAGAGTAATGGCAATGCGCTGACTGCTGCCGGGGTCGTCACAGTCGTCGGACAGCCGTAGGGATTGTCGGTAGCCATGGATTTTGTGTGCCCAACAGGAAGTCCGGCCCCTGCCCCCACAACTGAGTAATCGACGTTGGCCACGCGAAAGGTAATACAATCAATGCCCGCCTGGAATGACCAGCAAGGCGTTCGAAGCAGGGCTGCTGCAACTCTGCTGCTGCTGCGCGTTGTGGAGCGGCCGGCATCGTTCGATCCGAAACTCAGACGTGGTTGTCCGTTGCGGTAGTCGCCTGTTGCCAGTCGTTCAGCAGGTCTGCCAGCAGAAATGGTTCGATACCGTAGACGGCCGGTACGGGTGTTCCGTCTCCCACATCCGATGGCGAATCCGTGAGCGCGGGTTCGACGAACTCTTGTGGCGGGTCATCAAGTGAACAATAGTTGATGGAATCAATTTCGTCCCAGGGAATCATGACCGATCGAAAACTTTCACGGAATTCAAAACCTCTTTGGGAGATGCGGATGAACGCAGAATTCGGGTGCATCTGAAGCAAGCCGGTACAGGACATCAACCCGGCGAATGCGGCAACGAACCAGCCGCTTCGATAGCCGTCCGTGATCATCCCCGCACTGGCGGCAGCGAATATTATGGAACAGAGAAACAGGAAGAGTCCTGTTTTCCATTCGTCCCTGTATCTAAACTTTATCGGTGTGGAGGTGTCGATCATTGGTCGTTAGGAGTGATCCTGATCAATGGGATCGTATTGGCAGGGATTTTCCAACAGCGGTTGGCAACAATCAAACGACATCCGCGAGCCGCAGCTCATGGCTGAAAATCTTCCGTTGAGTGAATATTGGCAGTCTCACAATTCATCACGGACACGGCAATCCGGAAGCGCATCACGTATGGAATCGACCCCGGCTGGTGTCATCTTTGTGTCATAAATCCACAGTTCTTCAAGCCCGCTGAGATTCGTCAGGCTGGCAGTGGATTGATCACTAATATTTGTGCCCCCCAACAGCAGACGGCGTAGATTTCGAAGTGAGAAAATTTCCGTGACACCGGCATCTGATACCTGCGTTTCCCGCAGGTCCAGCTTCTGTAGATTCCTCAGGGATGTGATGTGGCTGATGGACAGGTCCGAAATCGGGTTGGAATCTAGGCCGAGCGTTTCTAACTTTGAAAGGGTTGCCAGGTGAACCAGTGCGGAGTCATTGATGTGGCCGTTTGTGATGTACAGAGAACGCAGCGAGTGCTGTGCGGCGATCTGCTTAAGCTCCGCCGCGCTGACAGAGATGTCCATCAGCGCCAGTTTGACCAGCGCCCCTTTGTCATCAAGGCGGAATGAACCGCCCTTGTGCTGGAGAGCAGCGTCCTGGAGTGCGCTGATCAAGTCACCTTCGTGGCGATCAATGTATTCTGAGAGAACGTGGGTACTCTCGGATGACATCGCCGGAGTGCCCACACGGTCTGACGAAGCAGATTCACTGCATCCGATGGGAAGCGTGATGACCACTGCCAACGTCGCGAGAACCTTCAAAACTGAAATCGGTGGATCGAGACGCATTCTCTTCGTCCAAGGCGTTGGTTTTCCGTCGTCGCGGCCAACGAACGCAGCGACGTTGAATTGGAGCTGTTTAGAAATTGACGGAACCGGTTCCGGCTCGTGAGGGTAGGCGTTCTACTATTAAAAAAAGTCAACCGCGGCCACGAGTCGGCGAAATTCACTGTAACAGATTCTACAGCGTTTCACGCTGACTTGTGGCCGCGGAGAACGCTTTTCGTTAGTAGTTTCGTTAGTCCCACGAGCCAGTATCGTCCACAATAATAAACTGCTCTATTGCGGCACTGTCCGTAACGAAACGGCGAACGTGAGCCACGGACCGGACTTTTTTGAATTCAGTGTCGGCCGCCTCTTATGGAGTCAGTGCCTGATGTACGCAATTCACGCACGCAAACTGCGCAGTGGTCGTTCAAATAGACCGAAGGCAACCCGCAGCGGGCGATTCCCTGTTGGCAGGCAATCACCGTATTTACGACTCATCAAAACGAGGATCGCCTTCCAACGGCTGATCAGATTTCAACGCCTGCACCAGATAGAACGCCTCGATGTCCGTCAGGCCGCACGCCTCTGAGTATTTCTGCATCAGCCCGTACGGAGCGGCCTTGAAAAGCGGCCGATAGAAACGCAGAGTTGCGTTTGATCCCGAGGACGAATAGGGCCGGGACACCCAGTAAGAAAACACCGGCCCAAAGGAAACGAAATAGACTGTCAGACACAACAAACCAACGGAGGCAAAGCGGAATGCGTGATCGCGTATAGCAGTTGACATCGGACCTTCCTTGTTCATCGGTTCTGTCAATGGGACGGCTCTTTGCCACCGCCGTGAACAACGCAGGTGACGGCAAACCATCGGTCAGTCTACCACGGCCATTCCCTGTGACGAAAGAGCGAAGCCGATCGCGCAGCCAAGCTGAAGAAAATCCCGGTCGGCCTTGCGCTACGTGTCACATTCGACTTTGCTGTTTGATTCTGCGATCCCCGAATGAAGTGATCTATTGGTCGTTTGCTGCATTTGTTGCAGGCTAGGCACTGCCGGTTTCGCATCGACGCCAGGATCGGATAGACAGACGGCAGCTAAAGCAGTTTACTTATTGTCGTGAAAGATACTGGCTTGTGGCAGTAAAGAAACTGCTTCTAAGAAAACGTTCTTCGTGGCCACACCTCAGCGTGAAACGCTGTAATCGGCATACGCGGCCGTCGGCGCGATCAAGTGCATTGATCAACTGTGGGATAATATCCCGGACTGCGGTGCCAGCGACTGGTCGGGATTTACTTGCTCAATCGAAATACCCTGGGAAGGCTGTAGAAACTGGCTTTCGCCGCCGCTCTGGTGGTAATCAGAATCGATTTCCTGTCCGGTGCCACGACC
>JBDOMX010000809.1:0-3707 GCA_039831615.1 Planctomycetaceae bacterium | reverse complement strand
TGACTCACGCTTTCTGGCCACATCACAGCCAGGATGTTCGGCACCCGAATCGCTCCTGGTTGCATGTCCCCGGCACGTGGCTGTGCCTGGCAGCGCTGTATGCATTCATTCCAGCAGCCTTCTTGTTGTGGCCGTTTGAGTTTGTCTTCGATGGTCCTGCTATCCGAAACGAGCTCGAAAACATGCTGGAAATACCATTCGCGAGGTTACTCCGCAATTCGGAACTGTCGATCCATACAATCCTCGTTCGGGATGTCCTGCTGTTTTTGCCGCTCGGCCTCCTGTTGGGCGCAGCCGTGCGGTGCACGATCGCCTCTTTGCAACCGGTACTGGCGGTGACAAGCGGAATGTCAATTGTGGTAATTGCGGGGGCAATCGAGGTCTTGCAGACGACTGTCCCGCAGCGCCAGGCCGACCTGACCAGCGTATTTCTGTCGTCTGCCTCCGCGTTGGTGGCCATGACCGTCCTCATCATTCGCAATCAACCACTCTCCGACAGCCATGAGCAGCACGACTCACGCGTTACGACGAGGAGTTAACCAGGTGTCGCGTGGAAGAATCCCCCGCTAATCGATTGATCGGGGATCCATTGATTAATCCGTCTGGAGCGGTCGATTGTGAATTGCCGATGAACCTAAATACGGATGGCTTTATCAGTCGAGACGGACAGGGTTGGGGGCGAACCATGTGGCGAAAACAATGGGTACCGTCGATATTTCTGGTGACTTCTTGCGTGTTGACGGCGGGATGCGCCTCATTGAATCACGACCTGACTGAAACTGAGCAGGACTACTATGCCCTTGAGGCAGCTGCGATTCCGCGAGAACTGAGTAAAATCACGTTTCCACGTTATCGCGTGGAACCACCTGATATTCTGTTAATTGAGGCCGGACAGCCAGTCCGGGCCGCGAACCAGCCCCTGAAACGAGGCGAACAGATTGTTGTTCAGGTGGAGAATGGTGTCCCGCTGGCGGTGGATCCTGACATTCCACAGATGCAGGCCCAGGCAGAGATGCCGCTGCAGGTGCAGTTTCGGATTATCAACGGGCCCTACATCATTAATCCGGACGGCGTCATTGATTTTGGTCCGGTGTACGGCACGGTTCCCGTGGAGGGTCTGGCAATTGCTGAGGCCCGCAAGGCCATCCAGGAACACCTGCTCCGCAACGAAGCCGAGGGCGGGGTCGGGTTGCTGAATCCGCGCGTCGCAGCCCATTTAGCCGACATTTCCGGCCGCCAGGGGATCCAGGGCGAACACCTCGTTCGTCCTGACGGGACCGTTTCACTCGGCGTTTATGGCAGCATTGACGTGGCAGGAAGGACGCTGGAAGAAATCACACAGATGGTCAGCGAGGTCCTCCGCAACGAAGGCGAAAAAGATCCACAGGTGCACGTTGATGTCCTCGCATACAACAGCAAAGTGATTTACGTCATTCAGGACGGTGCTGGTTACGGACAGGAAGTGACGCGGCTCCCCTGGACTGGCAACGAGACAGTGATCGACGCCGTGTCGCAGGTTCAGGGATTGTCCCAGGTGTCCTCCAAGCAAATCTGGGTGGCACGGCCTGCTCCGTCCGGCACACGAGAGGCTCAGATTCTCGATGTCCACTGGGAAGCAATTGCCCGCGAGGGCATCACGACAACGAATTATCAGCTCGCTCCGGGTGACCGCATTTACGTCGGATCAGACCATCTGATTCAATGGGACAACGCATTCTCCAAGCTGTTCAATCCGTTTGAGCGAATCTTGGGGACTACAATCTTCGCTAATAGCGTACAACGTCAGTTCTGGGGTGGGCAGTCCGGCGGCAACGGGGGCTTTGGCGGAGGTTTTTAACTAAACTTATCGTTCAACTTCGTTGTTTGTCGATGAAAGATTCTGTCGGCAACGTCTGACAAATCAGCTCCGTCAGTATTGGTATCGCATGCGGATCACATCGAAAACTGGATATTGAACGCGGTCAGATCCCATGCTGTCAAAGATGCTCAAGCAATGTACGGTGGGCAGATGGTCATGGTTGTTGACGATCGAAGTTGAGCTTAGCTTTTTAGTGAATCTCGCATGTTCGCAAAGGGTAATTCCATGAAGGCATTCGCAGGACTAACACTGTTGCTTCTGATCATCGTCGCAGTCACAGAAACGGCGCAGGCTCAAAGTCGAATCCGAGGCCCTCGACAGTCACCAGCGATCAGTCCATACATTGAGCTTTTGCGAAACAACAGGCAGGGCGGAGGCGGAACTGCCTTCAACTATTTCCAGCGGGTGCGGCCGCAGCAACGGGCAATCGAAAGTCGGCAACAGTTCTCTCAACAGATTGGTCAGTTGAGCCGGCGCCAACGCAGCTTCGAAAACGGCGTCGATCAGACACTTAATCCGACAGGACACACGACAAGTTTTTTGAACCTCGGCGGATACTACCCGACCAGCAGACGCTGATGATTCTTCGTCGTCTGTAAACCAAACAAACACTCAGTGCCATCAATCGCGGCATACCTGAAAAATTCGGGAAAGGACTCTCGGCATGTTCCATCCACGTGCAGTTACCAGAACGTTACTGGCTGTGCTAGCAACCGCACTGCCGCAGGTCATGAATCTCAACGGCCGTGCGTTCGTTGCTGCCGGAGAACAGTTTAGCGGTCACTCAAACAGTGAGGTCGCCTGTTGCAGCAAATGTGGTTCAGCCAGCTGTTACGGAAATTGCGACGGCGCGAGACTCACGCTCAAAGAAAAAATCAGAGAAATCAAAGGGCAACATCGCGAGCGGTCTCGGAACAAGCATCGGCGCGAGCGTTTTCTTCAGCTTCTCTCTCAGCTCAAGAACAAGAAACTCCAGAACAGGGAATGGTCACCATTCTGTGCGGGTCACTTTGGATACTTTCAAACAACCTGGCGTCCTTCCGTCGAGACCCCGTCAAGCATCGCGTATCCGGGAAGTATCGCGTCGGGATCTCGCATGGCGGACACGAACAGGCCATTAGTCAATTCAGTTCCACCGGTCCCGGCTTCCGCGGAGTACAGCCAATCGGAGCCAGTCTGGTCAACGGATCAGGCTTCCAGGCCAAATCAGGAACCAGCTGACTTTTTGGACTCTGTCGAGGGCGACTCATCCAGCACAGAGCCGGCATTTGAACTGTGAAATCCGACTTCGGCCGATGCAGGGACTGATTCACAGCGCTGGATTCTACGCTGAGTCGCGGGCGAGATCCGGTAAAATTGGTTTTTCTGTCGCCTGAGTGTCAGTCGTGTATGTACGCCGTGATTCTTGAGGCCGGGGCCAGCGGTAAATCATCGCCAGGACGGGTTGAGTATCCGATTCAATGATTGAGCACGATTCTGAGTGTGACGCCGGACCGATGACGATCCACCACACGAACGTGCACAATGACGCGTTTATTTGACGCACGCTGTCCGGGTGTCAATGTATCGTCTTGAGACACTTGAACGCTCGAGCCGGCTCAGGATCAACCGAACAGGCGCCCACGTGTCCGTGGTTCCATCTCCCCAGGATTCGTAAAGAACTTGAACCCCGTTTTATAGCCCACATTTGTCACCGAGCAGGTCGAACGGGGACTGGATCAGTGCCGTAAGTTAAGTCATTTCTTTAAGTTCAGGGCTCCTGATCTCTTGCCGGGTCCCTGGCCTGTGGTTTGTTTCGCAAGAGGAGTCAGTCGGAGAATTTACGTGGATTTGGGCGGCGTTCGTTTGG
>JBDOMX010000814.1:0-3709 GCA_039831615.1 Planctomycetaceae bacterium | reverse complement strand
ATCTGCTCGACCACCTCAATGCAACCGATTCCACATTCCCCGGAACCGATTTTCGACTTCGCTATACCCTCGACGACCCCGAAACTGGTGTCACCTAATATTCCGCTGAGATCAGGAGCCCTGAACTTCCTGCTCGAGAATCAGTTGCTGGCTGGCCCTTTGATCCCGTCATATGTCGGTGTTCCTTTCACATGGATGGGAAAGCATCCCATACTCGCGCGTGTCTATAATATAGACTGAAGTCCGATCCTTGTTAAAGGCTGCATTCAACACAAGTGGCCCTCCGCTGGTGGAACCTGTTTCCTCAGCGGAGAACTGAGGATGGACGACCCGAAGAACCGACCGAGTTCGAACTCAATCAGATTCGCAATGACTCGAAGGGGCTGCAGGAAAAACGCCGTCGACTGACCAGCATTTCGTGGTTCATGCGGTGTCTGGCCGAACCGATTGCGCGACGCGGCAACAAGGAGGATCAAGTCACCGGGCACTTCTGGGAAGGCCGCTTTCAGGCTCAGCCACTGCTGGACGAAACGGCGCTTGCGGCCTGCATGGCTTATGTAGATCTGAACCCGATTCGGTCGGGCATGACGAAGTCACTGGAATCGAGTGACTTCACCAGTGTGCAGGAACGCATCGAGGACCGTCAGTCGGCTCAGGAATTACAGCGTATTACGCTGATACGTGGCCCCGGCGGAAGTGCCAGGGCCCATGATCCATTGCCCCCGCGGGCCAGAACCCGCCACGACTTTATGAAAACTGCTCTAGCCACGCTCGCTTCTCCACTTTTCGATTGAGCGAGCAGTGTGAAGCGTGCCGAGAAGCAAGAGTTCACTGTCGGTCACCGTGAACAGCACGACATACGGGAATCGATGCACGCGTTGGTAACGCAATCCACCGGGTGTCTCTGCAAATCGACTTGGGTCGCTGATGATTGATTCAATCGTCTGGCGGACGTTGTTCACAAACGCGTCACCTAATCCCACGGCCCGAGCGTCGTACCAATCTGCGGCGTCGATCACATCCGCATCGAATATAGGATGATACCGGATGGATCTACCCATTTCGTGATTCGATGTTCCGCCACACAGACGCGCCGTCCGAGCCAAGCGTTGGATCGGCAATCATCTCATCCATGCGGCGACGCCCCTCGCGGTCGACCCACTCCGGAAGAGGGATCGCGTCCGTACTTGAGCCGAGATTGTCCCACAACATCTCAACGATCCGAAGTTGCTCGGAGGGCGGAAGCTGCAACAGCTCGGAGTGATTGGTGTCCATCAGATGACCCTCGAAAGACCAAGTGGCTGGTCGGGTTTTACTTTGCACGGCGAGCAAAGTCCACAAGGAGTCGACAACACGGGCAAGGACACGCAACGCATAGTCGGCTAACGTTTGGGATCACGGGGCGGCGGTCCATGTGCGGTCCGATTCTGGAGCGGCTGTCGTGCAATACGGAATTGTGGCTGGATCTGGTCAGGAACTTCCGTAAACGGTTTCGGCAGGAAGTCGGGCGGCCTGATTCGATCAGGACGTTTCAACAGATTCGCCGGTCGCGACATCCGGTCGTGGCGAGACCGTGAACAATCAGGGAGTTCAGTGGTGCGAGAACACAAGAATTGCGGTCTCCGCCCGTGGAAACAGCACTGTTGGGCTAGCCAACAGTGGCACCCGATCCATCAGTTGACCGCTGACAAGGCCAATGTCCGGCAGAGCCGGACCTACGGCTACTGCGTACGGACAAGGTTCGAGAACCGAGGCCACTCAATCAGGTTGAGAGCGGTCGTGTTGAACCGCGAATAGACGCTAATGAACGCAAATGTGCTGCTCAGCTGACATTCGCGTTTCTTCGTGTCCAGTCGCGGTTCCCTGAGCCATGCTGGCTCAACGGTATTCACTCAGACGGCTCTTGTGCCTTTGGCTCACCGGTTCGAGAACCGGTGCGACCCGGATTGAAGTGGTAAGGGACAATGTCGGTCGTTCGCGACCATCTGCTGGACAGCAGTCTGTACGTGAGCAAACGAATCGAGGAAGCCATGCAGCAAATACCGTCAAACCGTGCGACGATTCCAGGCCACGAATGATGGTACTGTTTCGACACGGAGCGTGTGCCAACAATTGCTGTGGCCCATGTACCCTGCGAATATCTGGTTTCGGACGCTACAGACCGATAGAATGGGTGCTCAGGCGCACAACATCTGCAGGCAGGTAGACAGCTATGGAAATCACAGTACCGGATGAACTCAAGTCATTCGTTTCCAGTGGAGTGGCCAGTGGTCGATTCCGCTCTGAAGACGAAGCAGTCCGTGAGGGCTTGAACCTTTTGAAAGAACGCGAACAGAAGCTGGATGCGTTACGTGAAGACTTGCAGCTGGGCATTGATCAGCTGGACGCTGGCCAGGAACAGCGCTTGGATACTGATGTCATCAAAGCTCGTGGTCAGGAGTTGCTGAGGTCGCAGCAGGAAAAAGCGTGATGCCGGCAGTCCATATCTCCGACAGGGCCATGGATGACATCGTCGGAATCTGGGCCTACATTGCGGCCGACAATCCAGCGGCTGCCGACCAACTCCTCGAAAGAATCAGCGACCGCTGTCAGTCGTATGCTCACCAGCCCGAAATCGGAGAGAGACGCGTCGAGCTTGGCCACGACATCCGCTGCTTTTCTGTCGGTCTCTACGTGATCTATTACCGCCCTGCGACCGACGGAGTGGAAGTTGTCCGCGTCCTGCACGGCGCTCGTGACGTGGCCTGGCATTAGAACCTGTACCATGAGTTTTCGGCCCGTCACATTCATTGGTTGTCGGAGTCGATTGTTACAGTGACGAGGGCCTCACTGATCGGTCCCTGAAATTGTCCGTCGATTCGGATCTCCTCTGTGAGGAAAGAACTTAAGTGCCATGAAAAGAACTTAAGTGCCATGCACTTGAATGAGGGAAGCTGAGAGTCTCAGCTGCGTTGTGCGGTTCGTCAGCCACCGTTCTTCTGCTTCCGAAAGGTGATCTGCGATGCCTCGTGTGAATCGATCTGAGATCTGTGCCGACGATGAAGTCCAGGTGTTTCAACTCGTCAATCGCTGTGTGCGGCGCACGTTTCTGTGCGGAGTGGACCCTGTTCGAACTCAGACGCCTCCCGTGCCTGCGGCACACCGGTTCGAGAACCGGTGCCACCCAGATGCGAGCAGCCGCAGGGCCCGGCTGTGCCGGCCGGAGTCAGAAGCGATAGTCGGCGAATGTCCGGCACAGCCGGACCTACTGCACAGCTCATCACAACGGAGTGTGATGGCTACATTCAGTTCGCGACAGTTGTTGCTCGAGCACCTGTGGTTCGAGCGGGCATGACGAAGTCACTGGAATCGAGTGACTTCACCAGTGTGCAGGAACGCATCGAAGACCGTCAGTCGGCTCAGGAATTCACGTCATCCGACGCTGAGGATCAGCGGACCGAGCATGGTCCGCGGGCCGGCTGGCTGTGTCCGCTTGCACTGAGTCCTCCTCGAAAGCGGGTTCGGGAGAGAACCAGCAAACGGCGGTGCAGCAACAAGGGGTATCTGCCGATGTCGCTGGACCAGTACCTGCTGCTGGACTGGACTGGACTGGACGGGCCGGCAGCTGCAGCGTGGAAAACGCGGTCGGATTCCGCCGGAGTGCGGTCCGATTCTGGAGAGGCTGTCGTGCCATCCGGAATTGTGGCTGGATCTGGTCAGGAACTTCCGC
>JBDOMX010001112.1:0-3720 GCA_039831615.1 Planctomycetaceae bacterium | reverse complement strand
GACAAGCAGCGCGTTGAGATCGCCGCCTTTACCATGCTCATCAATTCACTCTTCAACCTCGATGTCACCAAGACACGGGAGTAGGGCATGAATCCAATTGAAATCCTGCAGATGCACCAGGGACGCCGTCAGTTTCTGAATCGGGCTGGAATGGGACTCGGCGCGACCGTTCTGGGTTCGTTGGTCTCGAATCGAGCACAGGCCGCGCCAGGCGGTGGTCCGCATTTTTCGCCGAAGGCGAAACGAGTCATCTTTCTGTTTATGGCCGGTGCTCCGAGCCAGATCGACTTATTCGACTACAAGCCGAATTTGTACAAGAAATTCAAAGAGCCCCTGCCTGACGAAGTACGTGATGGCCAGCGCGTGACGGCCATGACAAAGGGAAAGAGTCAACTGATTGCGCCATCAAGATTCAAATTTCATCAGCGGGGCGAGAGCGGCCAGTGGATGAGTGAATTGCTCCCGCATTTGTCCTCGGTTGTTGATGAACTTTGCCTGATCAGGTCAATGCGCACGGACGCGATCAACCATGATCCTGCCAAGACGTTGATCTGCACGGGATCACAGATTCCCGGTAAGCCGAGTCTGGGGGCGTGGCTGAGTTATGGTCTGGGCTCGCTCAACAAAGACCTGCCGGATTTCATGGTGCTGACTTCCGCGTTCTGGTCCGGTGCCCAGGGCTTCGTGCAGGCGCTGTACAGCCGGTTGTGGGGGACAGGTTTTCTACCGTCCAGACATCAGGGCGTTTCGTTACAGTCCTCGGGTGATCCCGTGCTCTTTTTGTCAAATCCCGCTGGGGTAAGTCGCCGTACCAGGCACGAGATGCTGGACCTTGTGACGAAGCTCAACAACAAACACTCCACAGAAATCGGTGATCCGGAAATCCAGACGACAATCACACAGCAGGAGATGGCGTTTCGAATGCAGGCCTCTGTCCCGGAGTTGACTGATCTGTCGGGGGAGCCCAAACACATTCTTGATCTGTACGGACCGGAAGTTGAAAAGTCCGGTTCGTTTGCGCGCAACTGTCTGCTGGCCAGACGCATGGCCGAACGAAACGTTCGGTTTGTCCAATTGTATCATCGCGGCTGGGACCACCACATTGGGTTGCCTTCGCGACTGAAGGGTCAGTGCTACGACGTCGACCAGCCGGCCACGGCACTGATCAAGGACCTGAAACAGCGCGGGTTGTTTGACGATACTTTGATCGTCTTTGGCGGTGAATTCGGGCGGACCGTCTATTGCCAGGGCCAGTTGACTAAAGAGGACTATGGCAGGGACCATCACCCCAGGTGCTTTTCCGCCTGGATGGCCGGAGGTGGAATCAAAGGCGGCATCGTTCACGGCCGGACGGACGAGTACAGTTACAACATCGTCGATGCAGAGGGCCAGCGGACGACGCGCTTTGAAGACGATGCCGTCCACATTCGCGACCTGAATGCCACAATCCTCCATCAACTGGGCGTCGACCACCAACGTCTCACGTTTCCGTTTCAGGGACTGGATCAGAAGCTGACCGGCGTGGAGGAAGCGCACGTCGTATCAAAGATATTGTAGGGTGTGACAAGAGAAACGAACGACACTTTCGGTGTGCCGGCACGGGCTCTGGTCCCAACTGGCGGTCCGGCCGGGCGTCTCAAAGAGCTTTGCGCCGGCACACCGAGATGGCTGGGCTCGCTTGTCACACCCTACACTGGATCGATCCACGGAATTGAGTCTGGCCGGGTAGAATGGCATCACCGTTGAAAGATCGGATGATCCCTGCTGCCGGCGGAGATCAGCCAGGCCAGTAGATCGAGCATCTCCTGTGCGTTCAGCGCATCCAGGGAACGGGTGGGCATCGTGGACACGGGCCGTCTGAGTCCGGTGATGTGCGGCAACGGACATCCATTGCCGCACATCCAATACAGAGTCCTGCCGTCCGGTCCAACAACCAGATTGTGCGGGCCGTGCTCCCCGGCGGCTTCGATCGCCACCAGCCTGCTGACCTCGTCGAACTGATCGTCGTTGTTCGTATCCCGCAGCCGATAGAGACCAGAGGCGGCTTTGTCCTCTTCATTGCTGAGCGTGACGTACAGGCTGTCGAAGGCATACAACAGTGCCTGCGCCCATCCGGTCTGCTCAGCCGTGCCCCCCAGCCGTTCGACCTTCGTCTGCGCCGTTTCGTCGCCAATTGGCGGAACGGTCACACGATACAAACCTGGCAGATGTTGTGCCGATCCAATCAGCCGCCCCTTGTCGTCCACGGCCAGGGCGGTCCAGGAGCCGAACTCTTCAGGCACTCTCAGCACCTGTTCGGCCTGGAAACCAAGCATGGTCCTGATCGCCGCGGATTCCGCCGGGTCCTGGGGGTGTCCCGGCTTGTACCAATACGGCGAATCCTTATAGACCGTTTCGTCGGTGTCCATACGCAACGGGTCGACCAGGTCCGCCTCTTTGAGATACCGGGCGATGGCTGTCCGCGACTGAAAATCGGACTCGACACCGTTTTCCGGTACAGGAATGTGAGCCGTCCAGGCGAGGGCATTCAGTATGGTTTTGCGAAAGTCTTCGTGCTGCCAGTTGTCGTAGAAGTGCCCACAGGTCGTGCCAAAACTCCGCCCGGCATTGGTTCGCTCAACAGCCCAGCTCACAACCTGACCATTGGAATGCGTAGCCGGAAGACCATCGACTTTCCATATGGGCGTCCAGCGCGGATCCCGGTCGCGGAACCGAATGTCATAATAGAATTCGTCACGCATTTCGAACGCCGTCACACCGTTTAAAAGCGGGTGCCGCTCGAATGCAGGTCGAACCGTCGCTGCCATGGTCCTGGTGTTTGAGTACCACTCGCGTTTTCCGTCAGTCTCCCAGTCGAAGTAGCCGCCGGACCAGTCGAGGACTTTTTCGGCATGTTTGTCGGGAGCAAACGTGGAAGAGTGAAACGTCACGAGTCCACAGCCCTGTTGCATCAGGGAATTCACGAGGCGGATCCGTTCGTCCGTGGCAAGATGAGCAGCTTCGCGCCCGTTCTCGCCATCACGACCGTCCGAGATGATCATGACCGTATCGGCGTCTTCAAGCGATCGGGAATCGGTCGGCCATCCGTTGAGGTGCAGACTCACATGGACCCGCTCGCGGATGATTGAGCTTTCCAGCGCAGTCTGCGCACGGACCACGCGTAATCGTGAATCCCGTTGCCTTCCGGCCCGTGACTCTTCAACCCGGCGATCAGGATGATGTTTCTCACATCATCGCATCCGTGCGCGTTGCCGACGACGCGACAACAGTGGAAAAAGCTGCCAGTACGATCAACCAACGAGTGCGATGCATGATCTGAACTCAAAACATGACTTTCGATATTCATCCACGAGGGCGCTACTTCACTCGTTCGCCGATTGTCTTTGCATCTCCGACCATCAGCTCATAGCGATCCTTGCTGGTGAATTGAATGGAGAGCTTCGTTCCGTCCTCCGTGTGTCCCTCAAAACGTGGCCCATCGCCCACAAGCTTCCACGTGTCGTCAACGACGCCGGTTTCCGTATTGAGTCCGACTGATTTGACCACTTTCGCGCGCGTGTCCCAACCGAGAACCAGTGTAAGATCTTTGGCCTGAAACGTGATACAGCCGGATTTCGTCTTTGCGACGGCGACCCCGCCAGCGCTGCCATCCGGACTAACGGTTTTCCATTCCCCGACGAACAGTCGCCACGCCTTCATGTTCTTTTCTTCAGCCTCATC
>JBDOMX010000041.1:0-3721 GCA_039831615.1 Planctomycetaceae bacterium | reverse complement strand
GACGATCAGGTCACTGGTTATAGCATCATCGTGGGCGGCGGAATGGGACGCACGCCGAGTGCCGAAAAAACGTTTGCCGCCATTGGTCAGAAGATGGCGTTCGTGAGGCCGGATCAGGTCCTGGCAGTGGCCGAGGCCATCGTCAAAGTTCAGCGTGATTTTGGGAATCGCCGGGACCGCAAAGTTGCCCGTATGAAATACCTCGTAGTTGACTGGGGTCTGGAACGCTTCAAAGCGAAGGTCGAAGAGTACTGCGGACAGCGACTTCCCGCACCGGACGCGGCCGATGTCACCGGCGTGGAGGATCTCATGGGCTGGCACGAACAGGGTGACGGAAAGCTGTTCCTGGGGATCAACATTGAAAACGGTCGAATTCAGGACAAAAAAACGCTCCGGCTAAAAACGGCCCTGCACGCGATTATTTCGACATACCGTCTGGACATCCGACTGACCCCGCTGCAGTCCATCATCGTCTGCGACATTGACCGGGTGGATCGTGATCGGATCAATCAAGTTCTGTCGGAACACGGCGTTCCGTCGGCTGACGAACTTTCGTTGATTCGACGCTACAGCATCGCCTGCCCGGCGCTGCCGACATGTGGGTTGTCAATCACCGAATCAGAACGGGTCCTGCCGCAGCTGATTGATCAGCTGGACAATATGATCGCCGAACTGTCGCTGGAAGCACACAAGATTGCCATCCACATGACCGGCTGTCCTAATGGTTGTACGCGTCCCTACACGCCGGATATCGGATTGGTCGGGCGATCAGCGGGCAGGTACACGTTGTTCCTCGGCGGAAATGCAGAAGGCACGCGACTGGCTTTTATTTATCAGGACCAGGTACCGTTTGATGAGATCGCGGAAGCGCTCAGGCCGTTGCTGGTGGCATTCCGTGATGGGCGTGGCGACACGGAGTCATTCGGTAACTTCTGCAATCGATTAGGAGTGGAAGGTTTGCAAAGGTGCGCAGCATGACTCGCGACCGCACCGCGCGACAGTCATTCGGCCGAGATTTTTTCGCGCAGGTAGCCCAGTGCGGCGTCGAGCTGAGTGTCGGTGAACGCACTCCCGTCGCCGTCTTCGACTGAATCGTTCTGCCGCAGAAATTCACGGCGGTGCAGGGATTCGCTCCAGCCTCGAAACTGCACGGCGTCAAATTTTTGTTCGAAACCTTCATTGGGCTTCACGCCCCAGTCATCTTCCGGCTTGGCGTCTTTCATGCGGTGAATGTTGACTCCACTGGGGCGGTGATAGGACGCCATTGTCAGTTTGAGCTGACTGTTGCCATCTTCCAGACCGATGACATTCTGCACGCTGCCTTTGCCCCATGTTCGCTCACCCACGATCACCGCTCGTTTGTTGTCCTGCAGGGCAGCACTCACGACTTCGCTGGCTGAGGCACTGAATCGATTCACGAGAATTGCCATGGGGAAATCGGGAAACGTCATGGCGGCCGACGCATCCCACGAACGATCCGGCACATTTCGTCCCTTGACACTGACGATGTTGCCTTCGGAGAGAAACATATCACAGATTTCAACGGCAACGTCCAGCAAACCTCCGGGGTTGGATCGCAGATCGAGCACCAGGCCTTTCACGCCCTGATCAACCAGTTGTTGCACGACGTCACGAACTTCACTGGCCGTATGCCGACTGAAATGAGTGAGATGCACGTAGCCAATTTTCTCTTCTTCTGAATACATGAAATTCCACTGTTTGTTGGCTTTCACGTGAAAACCGTAGACTGTTGGAATCTGAATCACCTCTCGAACGACCGTCACCTCGACCGGCTCCTGGTCTTCACCAACGTGCAGAATCTTTAGCCGTACAGGCCGGCCCGACGGACCCTGGATCATTTTGATGGCGTCACCTCGAGAGACACCATCAAGAGACACTCCGTCGACTTCCAGAATCACATCGCCGGAACGCAGCCCGGCCTTGGATGCCGGACTTCCCAGCAGCGGACTCATGACGACCAGCCGAGGCCCACCCGGTTCGACGTGGACACCGATGCCGCCGAATTCCTGTTCGACGGCCTGCGTAAACTGATCCGTGTTCGCTGGAGGTATATAAGTCGAATACTGATCGAGGTGCCGGATCATCCCCTCAATCGCGGCCTCGATCAGCTCGCGGCGATTGACCTCGGTCACGTAGTTCGACTCGATTTGCTGGAACGATTCCACAAACAGCCTCATCAGCTCATACTGCTCGCGGCGATCGTCTGATTCATCATCCGCCCGCAGCGAAACAGAGCAGTGCGCCAACACTAAACAACACAAACCGGCCAGCAGACTTCGATGCATCATTCTCATCCAGACAACGGGGTGACATCCACAGTGCAACTCAGGATAGCCCATGGCCGGGGGGTGGGTCGAGTCTCCAGTTGTACAGAACGTCGTCGCCATGCCTGATCGACTTCCACTCGCCTGGCTGAACGGCCGGACAATTCCTTACTCAGCGGCCGCTGTGCCCGTCTGGGACCTTGGAGTCGTGGCCGGAGCAACTATCTCCGAAATGGCTCGCACGTATCGCCATCGGCCGTTTCGCATCCAAAATCACACCGCACGACTGTTCAGATCGTGCCAGGAACTGGGGTTCCCTCTGCCCTATTCAGAATCAGAATTGGCAGGTGCGGCGACCGCTCTTGTTGAGGAAAATACCCGATCCCTGTCGAACATCGATGATTTGGGAATTGTGTGGTTTGTCACCGCCGGAGCCAATCCGACCTATATGACGACGACGGCCTCCTCAGAACCGACAGTCGCAGTGCACACGTTCCGACTGCCTTTTCAAAAATGGCGGGATGGAATTCGCTCCGGCGTTCAACTCACCATTCCTGACCAGCGACAGCTGCCCGGACATTCATTTCCCGTGCAGCATAAGATTCGCAATCGACTGCACTGGTGGCTTGCCGATCGGGCCGCTGCCGAGATTCGGCCGGGCTCGCGTGCGCTGCTGGTCGACGCAGCCGGCCGGATGACAGAAACCAGCACGGCCTGTTTTTACGCCGTCATTGATGACACGGTTTTGACGGCTCGAACTGATGTGCTCCGCAGTACCACGCGTGATTTGGTGCGAGAGTTGTGCGATCGAATCGGAATCCGCTTCCGTTTGACGGAAATATCCAGCGAACGCATTGGCGAATTCCAGGAAGCCTTTCTGTCATCGACACCCTGCGGACTGCTGCCTGTCGCGTCGATCGATGATCATCAATTGCCGGGCCCGGCGGGAATCGTAGTGCAGCAACTGCACGCCGAGTGGACAAGGGTCACTGGCGTGGACACCTTCCAACAAGCCCTGCACAACGTTTGACAGCCCGAATGATTCACGTAGGCCGGACCGCAGATCGCGAGCGTTGCCGGAACGGCGCAAACCCATCGAATGGCAAATCGCAGAGTGGGCAGATGAATCTTAATAACATGGCGACCGAAGTTCCGGCACCGCACGAGTTTGCCGGGGCCGGCCTGGATTTGGAATGAATCATCCGGGATACAGCGTATTACGCTGACTTGTGGCCGCGTTGGCCGTGAAAGAGCCGACTAAACTGGCATCCCCACGAGCCATAACGGCTACAACAATAGGTAAATTGCTCTAGTACTACAGTCGCACTTGTCTGAAAAGTCTGGATATTGTAAGACTCGTTCCTGAGGAGATCGAGTATGGCATGGAAGCCGAGTGCGAACGATGTAAAAAAGTGGCGTGATGAACTGGTTAGCGT
>JBDOMX010000482.1:0-3722 GCA_039831615.1 Planctomycetaceae bacterium | reverse complement strand
TAGCTGTTGACCCGCACGCGCGGACCGACAATGCAGCGATCCACCGCTCCGCCGGAAATCACACTTCCCGCACAGACCATGCTGTCGGTCGCTCGACCAATCCGCGGCAGCCCCGGTGCATCATCGTTGAACACAAACTTGGGCGGCGGCAGAGGCGGTTGAGCGGATCGAAAGGGCCAGGAGGGGTCGTACAGGTTCAGTTGCGGATGCACACTGATGAGATCCATGCTGGATTCGTAGTAGGAATCAATCGTGCCGACATCCTTCCAATAGGCCGGTTCGCCCGTCTTGGAATCGACGAACGGCCAGGCTCGGACAACATTCCCGTCGATGATCGAAGGAATGATGTCTTTGCCGAAATCGCGATGACTGCCGGGTTGGTTTGCGTCTTCGCACAGATGTTCGAACAGGAATTCCGTGCGAAATACGTAGATCCCCATGGAAGCCAGACATCGCGATGGATCTCCGGGGATGGGATCCGGATCATCCGGTTTCTCGCGAAAGCTCAGAATGCGGCGCGAGTCATCAGCCTGCATCACCCCGAAGCGGCGCCCCTCCTGACGGGGAACCGGCAGACAGGCAATTGTACAGTCCGTTTCTGACTGCATGTGATCGTGCACGAAGCCCGCATAATTCATTCGATAAATGTGATCGCCGCTCAGGATCAGGACGTGAGACGGTCGCTGTTGCTCGATGGCATAAATGTTCTGGTAAAGCGCATCGGCCGTCCCTTGATACCAGTTTTCGTCAACCCGCTGCTCGGGTGGCCTGACACGAATGAAGTCTCCGAGTTCCGTGGACAGGAAATGCCAGCCGTTTTCGATGTGGCGTTCCAGACTGGCCGCCTTGTACTGCGTGACCACCAGAATCTTGCGAAGCCCGCTGTTGATACAGTTGGACAACACGAAATCGATGATGCGGAAACAGCCGCCGAACGGCACCGCCGGCTTGCTGCGATCGCGCGTGAGCGGATCCAGTCGCGATCCCTTGCCTCCGGCCAGTATGACTGTCAGAACGTTGTTCACAGGACATCCCTTTCAAATCCGTTCGCTGCCTGTCAGGACATTCTTTGTAGCGTTTTTTTCGGATCTCCGCGAACCCGTCTGCCTGGTATTCAGCAATCCGTGTCCTGAACACCCGGCGAATCTGCCATCTTGTCCAGCCGGAACAGCATCGCGCCAGGCAGCATGACCAGGGCGAGTGCCGCAAAAACGAGAAATCTGAGCCCGTAAGGGTTCTCTGCTGTGGCCAGTGCGTCAGCCACCGAATTCGACACACCGACAAACACGGCGGACAGGACAATGCCGATCCAGCTGAGCAGATTCAGGGCCCCGATCACTCGACCTTTCTGCTCCAGAGGAGGTGCCTGCTGAATGTACACCTGAATGGGAATCACAAAGACACCCGCTGAAAACCCCAGAAAAAACATGCCGGCCCGCAGGAACCATTCGATGGAGTCCGCCTTCAAAATTCCAGTCAGAATTGTTTCCTGGGCATTGGACGGGACGGGAGATCCAAACACACCGCTGCTTAAAACCGTGATCAAGGCCAACGCCACGACGATCATCCAGCCACCGATTTTCACCCACAGCGAACCGTCACCGGATTTCCTGTTGAGTGTCCCGGCGGCGATGCAGCCCAGGGCGATCCCCACCCCGATCGAAGCCGCCAGCAGACTCGTCCGAGTCTTGCTGAGTCCAAAAGCCAATTCTCCCAGACTGTTGACCGCCGGCTGCGTGACTCCTCCAATAAACCAAAACAACATCGCCATGATGAGGCAGTTGCGTAACATGGGCCGGCCCAGAATCAGCCTCCAGGTCTCGCGTGGCACAAACAGCATTTCCAGACGCATTCGCAGCTCCGGATTTGGCGGGTCTGTGCGGCGGATGAGCAACGATGTCAGCGTCCCGGCAATCGCAATGCCCACGGCAATGACACTGGCGTACCAGAGCGAGTCCTCCGACACCCTCAGCACATCCAGCGCGATGCCAGCCAGGGCCATCCCAAAGATGATGGCCAGAAACGTGGTCATCTGGACGGCACCATTGACCGGCAACAGTTGTTTTCGCGAAAACAGCTCCGGAAGAATCCCGTATTTGGATGGCCCGAACAGGGCACTCTGTCCGCCCATCAGTGCCAGCACAGCAATCAGCAGCAGCAATCGAGTTTCCGTCGCCAGGTCACCGATCAGCAGGACCAGCAAAGCGCACGACATCACGACAATCTCGCCGACTTTGCACAGGACGATCACCCGCTGTCGGGAGAAGCGATCGGAAACAAAACCTCCCAGCCCCGACAACAGCACAAATGGAAGTGCAAAGGCAACCATCGCGTAAGGCTGCAGGTCAACGGACTGGCCCAGTCTTTCCTTTGTCTCGCGTTCGAATTCGACACACTGCAGCAGCAGCATCTGCTTAAAATAATTGTCGTTGAACGCTCCCAGGAACTGAGTGACGACAACGCCCGCAAAGACGGGGCTGGTGGCCAGTGCAATGGATCCGGCGTCCGGCGCGGCTGCCTTCGGTGACTGGTCCCGATCCGCAGGTGATGAGTCCGACAGATTCGACATGCAACTCCTTTGAAGCAGACATCTGCGGTTCGGAAACGTGTTAGGTCGTCGGACAATGTAGTGAACTGTGGGGACACCGAACACCGTGTCCTGAACACGCTGGTGACCGATTGGCGGGACTGTTGTGAGAGTGTCGGTCGGGCGATTTCTGAGGCAACATGGTTTCGATCAGATCGGCCGGAGGGGAAGCTCACGATTGGCGTAATCGGAACAGCATGCGTGATCGAATTGTGGGCGAGTTGTTGACCTGTGAATGGCTGGTGGCAGGGTTGTAACGGTCCGAGCTCGTCACTAGACTCCCTCGCTCGCAGCTCTCACGTTGCGGGCAGGAGGCAGGGATGGCCGCCTGGGGGGCGGATAGCTCAGTTGGTAGAGCACAGGACTGAAAATCCTGGTGTCGCCGGTTCGATTCCGGCTCCGCCCACTAAGAAAAACACTGGGTTTCCGGCATCGTCGGGAACCTTTTTTTTGTTCAATACCGCCATTCATACCGCCAATCTCAAGCGGACGCACATTCAGCGACGGGTTGAAACAAATCTGCTGTTGTTGCCGTCACTCGTTCCATGCCGGTCTTCGTTGCGTGCGCGTAAATCATCGACGTGACGACGCTGGAAGCATGTCCGAGCAGTTCTGATACGTTGTGAATCGGGATGCCGCTTTCCAGCAGCAGCGTTGCTGTCGTATGGCGCATCTCATGCCAGACGATGACCGGGACTCCCGCCTTCCCGCACAACGGTTTTAACGTGCGTCGGACGAGGTTGCTCCGCCGAATGATGGTGCCAGCATGGGTGCAGAACACTGGAGTTCCCCAGGAAAAGTAGGCGCTCAAAAAGTGTGGTAGAATCATTACCACAAGGAGCGTAATTTATGTCGAAGCAAGCGAGGAGTTCAGGCGTTAACGCTGGTAAGGTTTACAATGAATATAGCGATGATTTTCGTCGAGACGCGGTTGCGATGATCGAGTCGGAAGGCTTGACGGCGGCGGAGGTTGGTCGTCGCTTAGGTGTGAATGCGAATCTTCTTCGGAAGTGGCGTGCAAAGTACGGAAAGAAGTCACCGATTCAGGAAGTTCAGAGCGAGCTTGAAACAGAGAACCGTCGTCTTCGTGAGGAGAATCGTCGGTTGCTGATGGAACGAGAGATTTTAAAAAAAG
>JBDOMX010000576.1:0-3726 GCA_039831615.1 Planctomycetaceae bacterium | reverse complement strand
CCAACCCAGCGGAATCTGAGGATACGGGTAGAACGGGCCGATGTAAGGCCACGCACTGGCACTGTATTCCTTGGGATAACTCACTTGGGCCGCATTGGGGTAAGAGGCATACGATGGCCAGGCATAGTTCGGCAGTCGAGGCATATTGTAGGCGGCGTGCGACGCTCCGGCCCCACCGTGGGCGTAGCCCGGAGGAGTTGGAGGCATTCCACCACCCGGTCCTGGTCCGTAACCCGGAGGAGGACCACCCGGACCAGCTCCCGGTCCGTAACCTGGGGGCATCCCGGGCTGACCCGCTGCACCAGGCTGATAATTGATCGGCATATAGTGCTGTTGCTGCTGGGCATACGGGTTGGAAAGCACCGGCCGACCAGAATACGGGCCGGCTGCTGCATGTCGTGCGTAGGGAGCCGCCGAGGCTTGCCCCGAGTAGTAATAGGCTGGACCGCTCGGCTGGATCACCTGCAACTGGTTGGTCACGGATTTGACATGTGGCAGCGACGAGGTAATTTGTGTGGCCCTGATTTTCTGGGAAGGGTCAGTCACCTTGCCTGCCAGCAAGGCCGTGCCATTTTGAAAGCGGATTTCAATGTCGTAACCGCTGAACCGCTCTGCCGTTAAGGCATTTGCGATCAACTGAGCAATTTGTTGATTGCTCGCTTTCGCGGGCGATGGTTGACTTGCTTTCACAGAAGAAGGCACAGGAGCCGGCTTGGGCAGGTCTGTCGATTCGGTAATCGACTCGTTCACCACGCTTTCCAGCCCTGCTTGACGAACTCCGCCTCCGGTTCGACGAATGTCGAGAGGCCGGCGGGTCGGCGCGGAAGGGGTTCGGCTTGAGGGAGCCGTCCGACCAGCCACTTGCAGACGGTTATCGACCCGGTCAACACCTCGCAGTCGCGAAACGACTTGCGTTGCTCGAGCCTTCTGGTTGGCATCGGACACGGAACCTTTCAGCACCGCCAATCCGCCGCGATATTCGATTTCGATGTCCGAGCCGTTCAATCGAGACGTTCGCAACGCCCCGGCAATATGCTCGGCCATTTTCTGGTTCGCCGTTCTGCCCGACGAAGATGTTCTTGTCGAGGAAGAGGCCGACCGGGTGGCCGCAGCCGGCTTGGTCTTCTTCTTCGACTTGAAGAACGAAAACGGTCCTGCCTGGGCGACACCCGAGGTGGCCGCCATCAGACCTAACGTCAAAGCCCACTTCCGATACCTGCGCATGAGCAGCTCTCCTTCCGAAATTCACCGCTGTTTTGATTGTCGAACAAGATTCGACCGGCCATTCGCAGGTCGAGCGACTGCGCCGGGAATTTGTTGCCCCCACTCCTGACCAGAACCGGTGTTTGCACAGCCGACTCGCGCTGTCGAAATGGAGCCAACGCTCTTGAGATTTCATCGGTCGGATTGGTCTGGTTGCACAAGTTATTCTGATTATTTCGGTGATCTCCGCCAGAACTGATCGCCCTGTCATCAGCGCGCAAACCAATTCTGGATCCCATGTTTCAGCCAAAGAGACTATTCAAGAACAGCGGCATCCCGTTTGACCACATTCCAATAGTGACATAGGTTTCTGAAGCAGGAAGCAAGCGGCCCCCGGTACAGCGTTCGGACTCGATTCCAACTCTCCCAACCGGACAGGCCGTTGCATGCACAGTTTCCTGAGTCAGGTCGCCGCCGCAGAGAGTTCGACGAACTCACCAGCAGCACACGGCAGTCGGTCTGCAGTCGATCCATTGAGTCGGCTGGCAGAGATCGAGCAGCTCATCGACTCGGTTGCCGCCAGTTGGCATGAGTACGAGTCGATTCTTCGTGGACGTGGTGCCTGTCGGATCGGCTACGAGAAGTCTCTCACTGTCGTTCCGCTGGACGATCAGACGCAGGCTCCCATTGGTCCCGCTTTCGATGTGACCGGGACGGATCTCTCGCGGGGCGGGCTTTCGTTTTCCCACACGGAACCCATTCCCTATCGGACCGTGGCGATTTCGTTTCCGGAAGAATCAGGAATCACGTCCGCATTCGTCGTGCGTCTCTCCTGGTGTCGCTTCAATCAGAGAGGCGACTACCAAAGCGGCGGACGATTTCTCAATCGGCTGAATGATCTCACGCCAGCTCGATGACCGACACCTCATCCCGGTCCAAGAACAGCAGCCGCGCACTGACCTGCTCCGCCCCCACGCCGACCAGCTTCACAACGGCCTCCCGATACGCTTCCAGTTGAGGCCGATACGTCTCGACGGCACGTGACAACGCCGCGTCATCTGACAGCCGATCAGTCTTGAAGTCGATGATGTCAGCAGCAACAGGCTGTCCGTCACGGCGAATCACAACCAGGCGATCGATGATCCCCTGTAGCAGTTCGCCTGCGCGTCGAATTACAAACGGATGTTCGCGAAACAACTCGAGTTCGCAATCCGCGCCGAACTCCTCGTAACCCGCGCGCGAAAGCGTGCGACTGTTTGTCGGCTTCTGCAACATCTCCCGGAATCGCACAATGGCCGCGTCCACATCCGGCACGGCTCCGGGAAATCCGACCGCGAGAGTTCGCAGCAATTCGTCATCCGGTTCGCCCTCTTCCAGCCAGCCGACGTTTTCAAACCATGCGTGAAACAGTGACCCTCGTGAAAGCACGGTCGACCGATCACGATTCAATCGCCAAGCGAGGTCGATCTGTCCATGGCCTTCCAGCGACGACGGACTCCGATGCGGCAACGACCGCTGCCTGTCTGTCGATTCCCGCAATCGAATCGTCAACGACTGCGGTGCGTGTTCGTCGACCGTGTCAGTCGCACTTTCGTCTCGATTTTCTTTCGACCACGATTTGAACCAGTCGGACGAGCCGATTTCCCACGCCGTGTCTCCCGGTGGGAGTGCTTTCACGCCCACGAGCGCATAGTGCAACAACCCGGCCTGTGTGGCTGAGATGGTCGGCGTACCCGTCTTTTCGTTCTTCTTGGTGATCTTCGAGGGAGCCACAATCAGATACAGCGCATGCACGGCGCGCGTCATTGCCACGTAAAGCACACACAGCGATTCGTTAATAGTCCGCGCGTCCTGATCGTCAAACGATTGTCGCAGACGTTTGGGCAGCATCGGCTGCATGGCCTGGCTGACATAGGCACAGACAACGTCGATCGGCTCTGTCGGCGTCGGCCGTCCCACGATGACTTCCGACGTTTGACCTTTGAGTTTCACATCCAACTCGGGCAGCACGACGATGTCAAATTGCAGTCCCTTTGCCTGATGCACCGTCATCACCCGCACCCCAGCCGATGTGGGCGACTCGACACGCGTGGCTTCCACATGCTTGACGAAGTCACGCGGCCTGACGGTGGCAGAGGCGTCGTAAACGTAGGCCGCTTCGACGAGTTGTTTCAGCCGCCCCAATTCACGGCTGTCGCAGGAATCCGCCAGCGCACAGACCCAGACATACAACGTCCGACCGTAACCCACGTCGGCCAACTGCTCGCGAATTGACAACGACAAACTGCGAGCCGCGTCGTCATCGGCATGATCAGTGAACCCGAACATCGTTCCCAGTGGAGAATGCACGACATGAAATCGCGAAGCCGTGTCACCCGGATGATCGGCCAGCTTCAACAGCGAGAGAATCAACTGCACTGCGACGGAATCCGTCAGCGGGTTGCCCCCCTCTTCGCTGGCGAATATCTTATGTCTGTCACGCAGCCGGTAGATCAGCCGTGCGACCGACTTGTTCCGGCGAAC
>JBDOMX010000260.1:0-16818 GCA_039831615.1 Planctomycetaceae bacterium | reverse complement strand
GTCTGCGGAGACAGCGCCATCAGCAATAGCCTCGCCACTGATGCTGTAGAGCTTAACGCCGTTGGCCCACCGTTGCTGACGTCCCTTGATCCCTACGCGGACTTTGGCCCGCACGCGATAAAGACTGGCCACAGGATCGTCCTGAGGAATGATTTCGACCTGCAACTCAAAGCGTTCAGCTGGATCCAGCATGGTGACTTCGACTCGTTTCCACTCGCCATGCTTTACATTTTTCCAGCGGCGGCTTGTGCGGAGTTGCACTCCGTCGAGCCGGACATTCAGACCGGACTGGATTCGCCTGGTTTGCCCCCAATCGTCTTCGTCCACCACGGAGTGTGGGACCAGCAGCAAAGTGGTGGCCCGCAGAAATTCCGCGGCCTCTGCCGACAACGCCATCGGTTCGCCGACACGAGGAGTTTCAGTTTCGCAGGGCGCAGCGACCAACGATGACAGACTCAGCCCCCATGTGGCGACAAGAAGCGCGATCTGCAA
Source organism: Planctomycetaceae bacterium (assembly GCA_039831615.1). Lineage (GTDB taxonomy): Bacteria > Planctomycetota > Planctomycetia > Planctomycetales > Planctomycetaceae > S139-18. The sequence goes on along the minus strand of JBDOMX010000260.1, from coordinate 16,326 downwards.
TGCTGGTTTTTCAACGCTCATGCAATTGCCTCCGTGCGATTGCGTATCACATCTGTTATTTAGGATGTGGGCCGCCAGCAATGACTTCTTTGTCTTTAATACCAGCCGCCAGTACCGCGCGTACGGCGTCAGCCACGACCGGGATATCACCCGCTGCAATCTCCAAATGGGTGACGGCTCTCATTCGCTGGCCGCCAAAGGGACAAAGGCGGACGCCGTGTTCAGAAAGCGCACTATTCAGCTGCACCGCCGTTCCCCGATTTTCAGCGATCTCGAAATAGATCAAATTCGTTTCCACATCCTCCGGGCTAACGTGAATCCCGTCAATATCGGACAGCCGGAGGGCCAGTTCCCGCGCATTCTCATGGTCTTCCTGCAAACGGTCCACGTGATTTTCAAGGGCATACACGGCAGCTGCTGCGACAATTCCCGCCTGGCGCAAGGCTCCTCCGAACAGTTTGCGAATGCGACGTGCCTGGTAGATGTCTTCCTTCGACCCGACCAAAATCGATCCCATGGGACAGCCGAGTCCTTTGCTGAAACAAATGGAAATGGTGTCGAAGCACTGCCCAACATCTTCCGGGGAGTAACGACCGGCGACGGTGGCATTAAATAGCCTGGCGCCATCGAGATGCATTTTGAGATCGTTGGACCACGCCCATTCAGCAACACGCTGCATTTGCGCAAGCGGGTAGACACGTCCACCACCGACGTTCGTCGTGTTTTCCAGGCAGACCAGTCGAGTGCGACAAAAATGCTGATCATCAGGCGATGGCTTGTCCCGCAGGTTTTCAACATCCAGCATACCGTGCGGAGCTGAAATCGGACGCACACTGATACCGCTGATGGCTGCCGGTGCACCGCCTTCAAAGTTGGCGATGTGTCCCGTCGAATTGATCAGCAATTCATCACCGGGCCTGCAATGCACGCGCAAACCCATTTGGTTGGACTGAGTCCCTGAACAGGCAAACACCGCAGCTTCTTTCCCGAGCTTCTCGGCGACGATCGCTTCCAGATGATTGACCGTGGGATCTTCACCCCTCATGTCATCTCCGACTTCTGCAGAAGCCATCGCCTGCCGCATCCCCGGAGTAGGGCGGGTGGAAGTGTCGCTGTATAGATCAATCATTGAGTTGGTGGCCTAAAGAACACGGGGGCAGCTTTGTTGTCGGTTGGAAACGTCCGCTTTGGGAGTAAAAATGGCTGAGAGTGACTGTACTTCCGTGGGTTGCCGGCTTCAATCGCCTCCGAACAGGAGGAAAATGACGCCCGCCTCCTGGACAACTACAGTATAACAGACACAATTGTCGGCCCGTTTGTTTGTCTCCTGTATCGCTCATGACAACATCATCTCCTGCCCACTTTCCCATCCCCACGATCGACTGTCGCAATGAAAGTGCAGATGATCTGTTTCGTTCGCTCCGGGAAAAGCTCAGCCCACGAGGCGACGTTGTCTCTGAAGCCGGTCGCCAGCGCACAATCGAGCTGTTTGGTGAAGCGCTCAGTCCACGCGCCGTGGTCCAGCGCATTTGCGGCGATGTTCGGAACCAGGGACTCTCCGCGGTCCTCGACTACACAGCGCGTCTGGACAAAAACACCCTGACGGTTGATACCATTCGCGTGCCTCAGCAGGACCTTGAAGAGGCAGTGAAGGCGGCGGATCCCGAGTTTCTCTCCACGATTCGGACCATCCGTGACAACATTGCCGAGTTTCAATCAGCCGTGCTGCCGCAGGATTCAGAAATCCAAAGGAACCTCAACGGTGGCACAGTCCTGCTGCGGCAGCGACATTTGCCCATGAGGCGCATTGGAATTTGTGTGCCAGGCGGCGCGGCTGCCTATCCATCAACGGTACTCATGACGGCAGTGCCTGCGAAGACGGCGGGTGTCGAAGAGATTGCGGTCGTCGTGCCGCCGACAGAATTCGGAGCATGGAATACCGACATACTGGCAACCTGCCATGAAGTTGGAGTCACCGAGGTGTACCGCATTGGAGGGGCCCAGGCCGTCGCCGCGCTGGCATACGGAGTTGAAGGAATCAACCGCGTTGACAAAATCGTCGGCCCAGGTAATTTGTTCGTCGCGCTGGCCAAACAGCATGTCTTCGGTGATGTGGACATTGACAGTATCGCTGGTCCCAGCGAAGTCATCGTCCTCGCCGACGAAACGGCGCATCCGGCCTACATAGCTGCCGACCTGATTTCTCAGGCCGAACACAGTCCGGGGTCCGGAATTTTGATTACATGGCACGCCCCGCTGATCGAACAGGTGCAGAGGGAGCTGGCACTGCAGCTCGAGCGGCTGCCACGTGGCGACCTGGCTCGAATCAGTCTGCTGGACTACGGTGCTCTGATTCTGGCGACAGATGCCGCTGAAGCAGCGCGACTTACCGATGACCTGGCTCCGGAGCATCTGCACATTTCCATGTCAGAACCGGAATCGATGCTGTCGCGAATTCAAAATGCCGGCGCGATCTTTATGGGACACTTCACACCTGTGGCGGTGGGAGATTACGTGGCCGGTCCGTCGCACGTGCTGCCGACCGGTGGAACCGCGAGGTTTTCCAATGGTCTGGCATCAACCGACTTTCTAAAGCGGAGCTCGGTGATCCAGTATGACGAACAGGCACTCAGAGCAGACGCCGTCCATGTTCGGCTGATGGCAGGCAGGGAAGGGCTGACCGCTCACAGTGCGAGTGTCGACATTCGTATTCGGAAGACCTGAACAGCTGGTGCGCAACCACGGTTCAGAAACATCGCATTCATTTTCTTCAGATCCTGCACCATATGATTAAATCTGCGGTCACCATCAGTATCGTCGAACAGGCTCGTCGAGGGCCTTTTGTATTTCATGACGATGTCGCTGCAGGCTGCCGAAAGGCGGCTGCATCCGGCTTTGACGCCGTGGAGCTCTTTGCGCCATCCGCCGAATCGATCAAGGCATTGCCGCTGGCAGCATTGTTGCAGGAATTCGATCTGACGCTGGCAGCTCTGGGCACGGGGGCCGGCATGGTGATTCACGGATTGCAGCTTTGTGATCCCGATGCAGCTCGGCGAATGGCGGCCCAGGATTTTGTTCGAGCGATCATCGATGCCGGAGCTCCGTTTGGTGCTCCCGCCATCATTGGATCGATGCAGGGGCGTTGGGACGCCGATAATGACAAGGCAACAGCCACGCAGCTCCTGCGTGACAGTCTCGAGATGCTCGGAAACCATGCCGCCAGTCAGGGAGTCCGGCTGATCTACGAGCCACTTAACCGCTACGAGACCAATCTGGCAACAACCATGGAACAGGGAGTGACGCTGCTGGAACCGATTTCGAACGGGAATGTCGTGCTGCTGGCCGACCTGTTTCATATGAACATCGAAGAATCCAATATCGCCGATGCGATACGAACCGCCGGTCAGTATGTGGGACACGTACATTTCGTGGACTCCAATCGGCAGGCGGCTGGTCGAGGCCATATGAACTATGCTCCCATTGCTCAGGCGCTCAATGATATTGGATACCATGGCTACGCTTCGGCCGAAGCGTTTCCGACACCAGATTCTGAGACCGCTGCACGACAGACGATTGAAACGTTTAACGCCGTGTTTCGATGACGATCGTCCCGCTGTGTCGCCGGCACGTGGATTGACAACGTCCGCACCGCGACAGGAAATCAAGAATCAATTCACGTCGGTCCTCAACGAATTCCTATGATGGACGAATCAGCTCCCGCCGACGATGTGTGGACGGTTCAGCGGATCCTCGCGTGGACCTCTGATTATCTGGCAAAATGCGGGATCGAAGCGGCGCGCCTCGAAGCAGAATTGCTCTGTGCTCATGCTCGTGAGTGTCAGCGCATTCGGCTCTACACCGACTACGACGTCCCAATGACAGATGGAGAACGCGCTCGCATGCGGCAATATGTGCAACGCCGAGCGGCTCGTGAACCGCTGGCCTATATCACCGGCAAACGGGAATTCTATGGTCGAAATTTCGAAGTCGGGTCCGGTGTTCTGATCCCGCGACCGGAAACCGAAACGCTGATCGACCTTGCACTTGAAAGAATTCCTGATGACCGTCAATCACGGTTTTTCGAAGTCGGATTCGGATCGGGATGCGTTGCCATCACACTGGCAATTCAAAAGCCGAAATGCCGAATCACGGCGAGTGATATTTCGGACGTATGCTGCGGGTTTGCGCAACGCAACGCGGTCCGCCATGGGGTTACCGACCGAGTCCGGTTTGTCGAGGGCGACTGTCTAAACCCGGCCGTACAGAATCCGTCTGATTCAAAATACGACGGAGTCGTCAGCAATCCACCGTATGTCTGTGACCACGAACTTGCCGATCTACAGCCTGAGGTCGCTGACCACGAGCCGCAACATGCGTTGCTTTCGGGAGGCGACGGTCTGGACTTGATCCGCAGGCTGATCCCCGACTCTGTCGAAGTCCTCAAACCGGGCGGCTGGATTGGACTGGAGTGTGATCCGCAGCAGTGCAGCAGCGTTGTGCAAATGATGACCAACGCAGGATTCATTAACCCTCAGATCCATCGAGATCATCGCGACGTGGACCGAATCGTCACAGCAGTCAACGGGAAGTAAACGGCATGGAGATGCATGACGTTCAATGTGCCGCACAACACATTTTGGAATGGCTGGAGGAATCAAACTCGAGTGTGGCATTTACAGGAGCAGGAATCAGCACCGAAAGTGGTATTCCCGATTTTCGATCGCCTGGTGGCGTTTGGACGAAATACCGAACCGTTTACTTCGACGAGTTCTGCGAGAGCGCTGACGCACGATATGAATACTGGCGTCAGAAAGCGGAAGCCCATCGAGACTTCACCAGCGCAGAACCGAATGTCACTCACCGGATTCTGGCCGGCTGGGAAACTGCCGGACGACTGCGCGGAGTGATTACGCAGAATATCGACGGTTTGCACCAGCAGGCGGGCAATGTACAGGTACTGGAACTGCACGGAACAGCCCGTGATGTTTGTTGTCTCGATTGCGGCTGGCGCGATCAGGTGGATCGCTGGGTTGACGCGTTTCTGGAAACAGACCGGGTCCCACGTTGTCCCGAATGCGGTGGTCGTATCAAGCATGCCACTGTGTCGTTTGGTCAGCCTTTGCCACCGCAGGTCATCGACACGGCGGCGGAATGGGCAACGCAGTCGGATTTGTTTCTGGTGCTGGGATCGTCGCTGGTTGTGGAACCGGCCGCCAGCTTGCCGCGGATCGCCGTGAACAGCGGCGCGAGACTGGTGATCATCAATCGAGACGAAACACCGCTTGATGCGATTGCTACTCTCAGCGTGCGGGCGACGTTGGGGGATGTGTTTCGGCTGATGTAACGACGCGTACTTCGTGGGTGACACTGCCAGCGTCGGGGGATGGCCGGTTGACCACGACGAATCAACCATTTCCGCGTAAATCCGGGTTGTCACGCCGGACGGCACATATCACATTCAGCATGATCGGAAGTCGAAGGAATAAGAAAACGGATGTCGGTGCGCCGGAGTTCAGCGGTCAATTCTCATCAGCAGGGACACTCACGGATGGACATGTTGATTGTGCACGGAGGCCGACCGCTCTCGGGTCGGGTTCGAGTCGATGGTTCGAAGAATGCGACGCTGCCCATCATGGCCGCTTCGCTGGCTGTGGACGGACGTGTCACACTCTGCAACGTTCCGACACTTGTTGATGTCCGTACCATGGCGCAACTCCTGAGAAGCCTCGGTGCGGTCGTTTCCGAGAGTTTCGGCCGCGTTGATATTGATCCGCAGGCTGCCAACGGTGTGGTGGCCGAATACGACCTGGTCCGACGAATGCGGGCCAGCGTTTGTGTGCTGGGTCCGTTGCTGGCCCGATTTGGAAGTGCGAGAGTTTCGCTGCCAGGCGGTTGCAATATCGGACATCGTCCAATCGATTTACATCTGAGGGGACTGACGGCACTGGGAGCCGACATTCGCATCAGCGGCGGATATGTGGTTGCTGAGGCGGCGACTTTGCGCGGTGCTGAAATCCACCTGAATGGTCCTCACGGCAGCAGTGTCACCGCGACGTGCAATGTCATGACCGCGGCCGCGATTGCCAGAGGCCGCACAGTGATACGCAGCGCGGCGATGGAACCTGAAGTCGCCGATCTGGCCTCATTTCTCAACAGTTTAGGCGCACGAATCTGCGGAGCGGGCACTGCAGAAATTGAGATTTCAGGTGTTGATCGCCTCAACGGAGGAAGCCATACGATCATGCCGGACCGTATCGAAGCAGCCACTCTGGCCATCGCAGCCGCGATTACTCGTGGCGTGATCACGATCGATCACGCGCCAGTCGACCAATTGACATCAGTGCTTGCCAAACTGGGCGAAATCGGCGTTGGGGTGGAGACAACAGACCAGTGCCTGCGCGTGAATGCCGATCGGGAATTGCGGCCAGCAAATGTAGCGGCGACGCCGTACCCAGGCATTCCCACCGATACACAGGCACAGTTTATGGCCCTGTTGTCCACGATTCCCGGAACCAGTGTGATTTCCGACCGCGTGTTTCCTGATCGGTTCATGCACGCGTCGGAGTTGACTCGGATGGGTGCCGACATTCAGCGAGGACGACGATCAACAGTGGTCCATGGCGTGGCGTCCCTGTCTGCCGCCCCCTTGATGGCATGTGACCTGCGCGCCAGCGCGGCATTATTACTGGCGGCCATAGCGGCGGAGGGAGAATCCAGGATTCGTCGAATCTATCACCTGGATCGAGGCTATGCACGGCTGGAAGAAAAACTCAACGGGCTCGGAGCAAACATCGTGCGTTGCGGCGAATCACAGTCCGCAGCCGTGGCCGGGGCGCCGGAATATGGTTAGAGCAGTTTTCGAAACGTCGTGGCGGGTTTTGGCTCGCAGGAGCAATGGAATAGGGGCTCTGGAACCTCCGCCGCGGCCACAAATCAGCGTAATACGCTGTAGGTTGACGGCGACCGTATCGTCACAGCCTGAGTCGTTACTCCCCGAGGTGATCACACAAGTTCCCGTGACCGTCATCGTCGCAGCGCTGATCCGGCTGCCGTGCGATGTATGACGGTCCATACTGAGATTTGTCACTGCACAGCACGTAGGGAGAGTACTCCATGCGAAAGCCGTCGCACGGCGTTGCGAATAAGTGCCCAAGTCCACGGGGGCGAAAATCATCCTGTTCACATCGCCTGCATTTGGTGAGAGTGGCAGCACGAGGCCGGTACCATGTGGTGTAGTGATGCATTGGAAAAACGAAGTGCTGAAATCCAAAACCAGCCGAGTTGGGAGCCCCTGAGTCCGGGCTCAACCGATACGTTTGAAATCCATTGAATGCGGCCGCAGGCAGGTCGCAGGGTTCTGTTCGGGCAGACACAGGAGTGATGTTTGTGACCCAGTTCGGGTCGTGCTCCGCCTGAGTCGCAGAATGTCCGATGGCAAATGCCACGACATAAACAGCCATTGGGACATAAACAGCCATTGGAACGTAGTTGCGCATCCTGCTTCTCCCGTTGTCTCGATACCACTTCCTTCAGGGAAATCGGCAGCCAGCGAAATCGAACCTGTATCAACCACGCCGATCCACAGCGAATCCGGACCATGCAGGTCAGTATTTCCATTGGTGCCGATTTTGGGGACCGATTAATCCTCAGATCGCGTTAACTATCGAAAGGCGGCCTGAACATCACAGGTGGCACGATCGGTACAGGTCGAATTGCGGGGCGCCACGGCGTCGCCGGTTGACGGCGCCGGACCGAAACGGATGTCGGCGGATACTGCCGTATCATGATGGGCGATGTCGCGCCGGCCTCGAAAAACGCGTCCTTGCCCCGAATTCGGGCGTTCCGACGGCAACGAACAGGTTCCAAAACAGACCGTAGATTGTTAGACTTACATGCCAAACAATATGAGGACAGGGCATTTTGTCCTCACCCGACACGCGCACGGCTGGCAGGTTGCTCTGACAGTTCGATACGGACCAGCTTGCGAGTTCGACCAATCGATTCATTAATGAATTCACGTACAACATCGACAGCATCGTCGCCTTCGGCCGGCGCTGAAATTGACGCTGACGCCATTCGCATGGAGTTATCAGGTTCTCCGGTCCCTGCCGGTCAGTCTCCAGAGCCCACGTTTCGCACGTCCACCCGGACTCAAAAACTCCTGGGGATCGCAATTCGCGGGATCGGTTCGGCATTGCCATCGAAAATCGTCACGAATGAAGATTTGAAACAGCAGTACGGCTTCGATCCACAATGGATAGAGAGACGGACTGGCATCCGCGAGCGACGCCGAGCCGCACCCCACGAGTCGACAAGCACACTGTCCGTTCAGGCTGCCAGACAAGCCATCGCCGATGCCGGCATCTCGACGAAAGACATTGATCTGGTCGTGCTAGGCACTTTTACGCCCGACTACCAGTGCCCCTCCAGCGCGTGTCTCGTGCAACATGAACTGGACCTGGACGCGACCGCGTTTGATGTCCAGGCTGCCTGTTCCGGCTTCATGTATGCGCTGGCCACCGCGGGGCAGTATGTGGCAACAGGAAATTGCAGAACAGCACTCGTGATTGGGGCCGACATCATGAGTCACTGCGCCGAACCATCGGACAGGACGACAGCTCCACTCTTCGGAGATGGTGCTGGAGCTGTGATTCTGGAAGCCGGAGGCCCGGATCAGGGCCTGCTGAGCTACCAGTTGGGGTCCGACGGCGGAGGAGCCGACCTCCTGTATTGCCCGGTCGGAGGCAGCGTGCAGCCACCGGAACCACACACGATCGCCACCGGTGAACACTTCCTCAAAATGGATGGCCGCAAAGTCTTCAAGTGGGCCGTCCAAATGGTGGCTGATTCGATCCGACTGGTTCTCGAACGGTCAGGCATTCCGGTCGATGAAGTCAGTCTGTTTGTCCTGCATCAGGCCAACATCCGTATCATTGATCATGCGATGAAAGATTTAGGAATTCCGAGTCACAAAGTCTTCAACAACGTCGACCGAGTCGGCAACACGTCCGCTGCATCGATTCCTCTCGTGCTGGCCGAAGCGAGCCAGGCCGGCCGTGTCAACAGAGGCGATCTGATCATGATGTGCGGATTCGGGGCAGGGCTCACGTGGGGCACCGGCCTGTTCCGCTGGTAACTCAGAGCCAGGAACCGTGTGATCCGCCAGGTCGTGCCTCAAACCTGGTCAGTTCGTTCATCTGGCAGGCGGCGCCCAGGCCGAAAGTAGCGTTTGGATTCGTTGACCGCAGTACGACGCGTTGTCAGCCGCACAAATATCGTGATCAAATAGTCCTTCCAGCCTGTGATCAGATACTGCCGCCGCTTCTCCAGACCTTTGAGTGCTTTCCGCACAACACGAGCTGTTGTTTGTGACGAGTGCTTTTGTAACCAGCCAGGTGCCCCTGCCAGTTTGAAAAAGTCGGTTTCGGTAACACCAGGACACAGCCCCATCACGGTGACACCCCGGCTGCGGACTTCCGCCCACAGGGCTTCGCTGAAATGCAGAATAAATGATTTGCTGGCAGCGTAGGCTCCCATAAATGCAACTGGCTGGAATGCGGCGACTGACGACATGTTGATGATGGCACCGTGCCCACGCTGCAACATTCCTGGCAGCAGGCGGTAGGTGAGATCGGTCAGAGTCAGGATATTCAGGGTCAGCATTCGGCGAACTTCGTTCGGATCGGTTGTTTCGATGTCACCGATCAGGCCGGCGCCCGCATTGTTAATGACCAATTCCACATCGACGTTCAGTCGTCGAATTTCGTCGTGCAGCTTCTGACCGGCGTCAGGGGTGGCCAGATCGATCGTCACGATGTGACTTGTCGTCCCGTGCCGTGTGAGCAGATCCTGGGCCAGCTCATTCATCTGTTCAGTCCGACGGGCGGCAAGAATCAGATGCATGCCGCGGCCGGCCAGCCGTGCAGCGAACTCACGGCCGATCCCTGAGGAAGCGCCTGTCACAAGTGCCCAGCGGTCGTTGTAGCTATCCAGCACGAACAGATAACCAATCTGTGTCTGCCCGTTTGCGGAAACGGGAAATTGTTGCCACGAGTGCAGTCGATCGAAAAACCAGATGGGAGTAAGGATTGTTCGAGTAATAACTGTCGCGAATTCAAGGTAGCCATCACGCTCCGCCGTGATGATCCGCTGCCAGAACAGGACAGTTGTTGCTCGAACGGTCCTAAGCTAGTCTAGCCAATTCGCCCGCATCCGTCGTGGTTCCGGTGGCAGCTGAATCCAGCCACAGTGGATTTCTTCTGAAAACAAGCAGATGAATGCCGATCCGGATTCGAACCTTCTGATTTTTTCTCAGGATGAAGTCCGGGCGATTGATGCGGCCGCCATTCACTCACTGGGAATACCCAGTCTGCTGCTGATGGAAAATGCAGCCCGCGGGGTTGCTGATCAGCTGCTCCGTTTCGGTGCACCAGGCGAGGTCACAATCATTTGTGGTCCGGGAAACAATGGAGGAGACGGTCTGGCGCTCGCGCGACAGCGGGCGGCAGCAGGAGACACGTCACGAGTCCTGCTGGAAAAAGGCGGGAAGCCGCTTTCAGCTGATACCCGAAATAACCTCAACTTCCTGACCAAAAGCGGTGTCCCTGTGCAGGAGGTCAATGGGGATGGGGATTACCAAAAGTCCTTGAGTGATTTGTCGGCAAACGACTGGATCGTCGACAGTCTGCTCGGAACCGGCATCCGAGGCGACCTTCGGCCGCCTTTCAATACCTGGGTTCAGGAAATCAATGCGTCGCCGGCGCGCGTGCTGGCGGTGGACGTGCCGTCAGGACTGAACTGCGATGACGGCACCTGCGGAAATGACTGCGTCCGGGCAGATCTCACGGTGACTTTTGTGGGGACGAAACGAGGGTTCCTTGCGCCGACTGCAGCAGCGTATACAGGCCGCGTTGTTGTGGCACACATCGGGATCCCGGAGCTTTGGATTCACGACTGGCTGCAACAGCGACGTACTGAGAACACGTAGAACGCGGGGCGGTCACTCACCCGGCACTGGCCCCCAGACGGGCTCACGGGTGCTGGCGACATCCGCAGCGGATGACATTCCCGTATGGCCCGGATCACTCATCGATCTTCGTGAGTTCATCAAACTGCAGTCGTGCAACATGCCACATGTAGTTGGGACCGAAGCCAGCCGTGCGCGGCCATTTTCGTGAAGTGGCATCAAAAAGTGCAGCGCGAGCGGCGACGGGATCGTCCTGAACTGTCTTCAGCAGACCGACGTAGAGGTTGGTATAGAAGAGTCGTTTGTCCCGCTCTGCAGCAGGGAGTGATTGGGGAATCTCCTCCAGCGCTTCTTTGGGAGTGATGCTCCCGTCAAACAATCGGTAGACAATGGGGAAGGGCTGCCTGTCGTCTTTGTCGTACCGCAACAGTTCCTTGGCAGCTCGTTCCGCTCCGTAGGCTCGATGATGGCAAAGAAAACGCCAGATGCCGTTCTCTCGGTCTACATCGTCAAAGGAATGGTACTTATCGAATTGCTCGGCTGCTGCTTCCGGCTGGTCGGCGAAGTACAATGCAATCCCCAGTCGCCAGTGAGACGCATCCAGTTTCGGCTGCAGTGTCACCATGGAACGATATTCAGTGACCGCCCGTGCGTATTCACCCAAAAACAGCAGAGCATCGCCTCGCCGTGAATGAACGGCGACAGCATCTCCCTTCAGGTTTTCTGGTGGCTGCGTGGAGTCAACCACTTTGCGAAACCGTTGGTCAAGAGCTTCACGTTCCTCAGCACTGAGTGGATGCTGGTAATCCGGATCCTCAGCAAACGCCACGGGCAGAGTGCAGCAGAACACTGTGGCGGCAAAACAGGCGGAGAGAAACTGATGATGCATTGGCGATGTTCCGGATCGTTGGTGATGGATCACGTGAACATTGTCGCGGTGAAAGACGATCGATTCAACTCGGGCTGCACCACGGAGCTCTTACATCGTTTGCCGCTGATTCGTGTCCGCGGCGCAAGTGCCGGAGCCCAACATCCATTGCCCGGTCAGCCAGAACCCGCCACGACTTTTCGAAAACGGCTGTTAGGCTCGTGACGCTGCAATCTATCGGGCACCTTCTCCGGTGATGACGACACGAACAGTTCGGAACAGGATCTTGAGGTCGTTCAGCAGACAACAGTTCTGCAGATACAACAGATCATAGCCGATTTTTTGGCGGAATCCTTCAACTTCGTTGTCGTAGCCGTTCAGGATCTGAGCAATGCCGGACAGACCGGGCTTGAGTCCCAGACGATCGAGGTAACCAGGGATTTCATCGGACAACTGCTTCATGAATTCCGGACGCTCCGGACGGGGCCCGATCAGTGACATGTCGCCTCGAAGAATATTCCAGAGCTGCGGCAATTCATCGATACGGGTGCGACGAAGAAACCAGCCGACTCGAGTAATCCGAGGATCATTGTCCAGGGCAAACTGGGCGCCACTCAATTCGGCATCCATTCGCATCGTACGAAATTTATAGATGGTGAATGGCAGGCCGTAGTTCAATTGTTCACGGCGGTCAGTGCCGGTGACACGACGGTCGTCTGTGTCGTTGCGCTGCGTACCACAATGTTGTCGGCGATCGAATTTTGCTTTCTTGCTCCGACGATTCAATCCCACTCGTGTCTGAGAGTAGATCGCTGCCCCAGGAGAAGTAATACGAACGGCACACCAGGTGAGCAGGAGCAACGGGCTGACCACAATCAACAAACTCGATGCAGCGACAACGTCGAACAGCCTTTTGCCGATGCGCGCAGCCAACGGCAGAGATCTAAGATTCTCGCGGGGTTCGCTTAGCTTCAGCCGTGTGAGCCATTCCACATGTGGCGTGTCGCTGAAACGATACTCACGCACCAGCTTGCGCAGGTCACCTGCCTGAGCGGAATCTGACCGAGGTGACATGGAATCAGAGGCGACGGATGTTTCCAACGCTGTCGAGCTATTCATGAGTGGTCCAGAGCCATGAAAATGTGGAACGGATTCAAGGGAATCGAGCTGCCAACGGCCTACGTTACAACGGAGCACAGTCGCAGAGATGCAGAAATTCGCCGAATTGCAGCAATTCACCGACCGGCCAGTAACGTTGCAGGAACGTACCGCGCCGTTGCAAAAATGCATCACGAACGAAGGGACAGGCCGAATGTTTGTGGCACACAACACTGCATTCCGGCCAACGCCGCGGCTCCGGACTGCGAACCCACATTTCTCATTCCCAATCCAGGCCGAACCAGGCAAACCCTCGCTGTGCCGGAACTTCGGTCGCAATGCGGTTAAGATTCAGGCGCGCACTCTGCGGTTTGCCATTCGATGGGTTTGCGCCGTTCCGGCAACGCTCACGACCTGCGGTCCGGCCTACATGAGGAACCCGGGCTAGCGCGCGAGTTCCTGCATGGATTCACCGGCTGCAGCCAATGAGTTGTCAATGTCGTCGGTGGAATGGGCGGCAGAGACAAACATGGCCTCGAACTGACTGCACGGCAAATACACACCCCGATCGAGCATGGCATGAAACCACTTTGCAAAGCGGTCAGTATTCGATGCCGTTGCCGAGGTCAGATCTGTGACAGGCCCTGTCGCAAAAAACAGAGTCAGCATGCTGCCGACTCGATTCACGGATACGGGAATACCAGCATCCGCTGCCGCCCGGAGAAATCCGGCCTCCAGACGCGACGCCCGTTCCTCCAGCCGACTGTACGGATCTTCCTGTTGGAGTGTCCGCAGCGTCGCCAGACCACTGGCCATGGCGACCGGGTTGCCGGACAGTGTCCCGGCCTGGTAGACCTGGCCAACGGGTGACACGGCATTCATGATGTCGGCTCGCCCACCGTACGCTCCCACCGGCATGCCGCCACCGATGATCTTGCCCAGTGTTGTCATATCAGGAATCACACCGAACCTGTCTTGTGCCCCCCGCATGCCAACACGAAATCCTGTCATCACTTCGTCAAAAATCAGCACGCTGCCATGATCAGTGCACAGTTGACGCAGAGCATTCAGGAATTCGTCTTGCGGGATCACACAGCCCATATTTCCGCAGACGGGTTCAAGAATCACTGCTGCCAGCGAATCCCCGTAGTCTCCGAATGCCTTTGTGAGTGCACCAATATCGTTATACGGCAGGACCAACGTGTCGGAGGTACAACCTGCCGGGACTCCGGGACTGGACGGGGCCCCTAATGTCAGTGCGCCGCTGCCGGCCTGAACCAGCAGGCTGTCGACGTGACCGTGGTAACAGCCGGCAAATTTGATGATGCGGTCGCGTCCTGTGAATCCTCGAGCCACGCGGATCGCTGACATCGTCGCTTCCGTGCCGGAACTCACCATACGAACGCGCTCGATGCTCGGCACCAGCTCACAAATCAATTCGGCAAGGTCAGATTCTGCGATGGTTGGAGCACCAAAGCTGGTGCCGGTGGACACGGCACGCTGAATCGCTTCAACGACGGCCGGATACTGATGCCCCAAAATGTGGGGTCCCCACGACCCGACGTAATCAATATAGACGTTGCCGTCGATATCGGTGATCGTCGGACCTGCACCGCTGGCAATAAATGGCGGTATGCCTCCCACGGCTCCGAACGCGCGAGCCGGGCTGTTGACTCCACCCGGAATCGAACGCTGCGCTCGCTCAAATTGCTGCTGGCTCAGCGGGCGTTGCGACGTATCAACCATGAAACTCTTCCCTGACAGGCTCAAGCGACGTTTTGACATCTGTGGAACAGGTCGAATGACCCGCACCGGGCGTTCGGCAGAAAACGCCTATTCAAAATCCTGAACCACAAGCCCTTCTCGAGCCGCTTTGAGTTCGTCGATGATGTCGAAGCCAATGTTGGTATTGGCAACATTCAACCATGTCAACGACGGCATCTGTGACAGCTGACTGAAGCCCTCATCGGACAATTGAGTCCCCGCAAGGTTGAGTCTGCACACGTTCTTCATTGTGAGTAGAGTCTTGACCGAATCGTCAGTGATCGATGTCGCTTTGAGATCGAGCTCTTCCAGGTCCTTGAGTCCTCCCAGGGTATTGAGAACTGCGTCATCGAGTCGCGTCTCCCAGCAAATCAGCGTCTTGAGTTTCTTCATCTGACTGAGCGGTGCTAATTCGTCAGCGGCCAGCAGGCGGCACTCGCTGATGTCCAGGAAGTTGAGATTGGGCAATTTCGAAATGATCTCAAGCCCTTTAGCATCCAAAGATGTTCCGCGAAGCCCCAGCCGCTCGATCGTTGAGATTCCTGCAAGATGAGCGAATCCTTCGTGGGTGATATCGCACTCGGTTAACCTCAGACGTCGAAGCTTTTTCAAGCCAGCGACGGCCTGCATTCCTTTGTCTGTGACCCTGGTCGCTGAAAGCTGAATCGACGTTAAATTTGGCATTTCACCGAGCAGTTTGAACGTCTCATCTGAGATCGACGTGCAAAAGTTCAGGTTGATCGATTTCAACGGCAAATGACTAATCGCCTTCATCCCCTCATCCGTCACATCACATTTTTCAAACTGCACGTCGACCAGCGATAATATCCCGCCAAGATGTGTGAGTCCGGCGTCTGAGATCTTGGTGTTGCGGACGTCTAAAGCACGTAACGCCGGCAGCTTCGACAGACTGGCCAACCCGTCGTTGGAAATGGCAGATCGCCGCAGCTGCAGAACCTGCAGATTCTGCAGATCGGCACAGGCCCGCAGAGCGCCGTCATCGGCTCTGGAATCAGCCAGATTAAGCCGAGTCAGATTCGTCAGGTCGGCAATCACGTCCAGGCCATCGTCGGTGAGGGCCGGACCTGTGAACTGGATCTTAGTTAAACTGGGAAGGCCCTTCAGGTGCATCAGTGCATCGGACTGATCTTCGTCAAACGCCATGGAGACGGCCGTCACATTTCCTTCGCTGTTCGTGCTGAGTTTGAAACCCGCTGCGGTTAAAGCGGCGACGGCAGCCGGATCATCCGGAGTCGTCGCCGATGGCGTGGTGACGGTCTCGGCACCTCCCGACGAGCCAGCATCAGGAGAGCGATCGCCTTCCCCGCCGCAGCCAGCAACGAGAAAAACACACAGACATCCGACTGCCAACAGGGGCTGCTGCCGAGGTGGACAATCGGGACGGGTCGAGAATCTGAATGTCGGTCGCATCATCAGTTCACTTTGGGATCGGGGCAGGGTACCGAAGCTTCAAAAAACCAGTGAATTTGGTCCGAAATTGCCTCGGACGGCGGCAGGAATCCCCAGGATTGTTTGCTCTTTGTTGCAGCGTTGTTATCGTGGATGCTGAGTTTTCGGCAAACTTGTGTGAATTTCTCCGGGCTCCCATGTCCTGGAACCGGCAGCGACC